>JBEDKU010000001.1:0-2999 GCA_041172045.1 Verrucomicrobiota bacterium
CTATGGCAGATCCACGCCTGCGCGGAAACGTCCGTGGTTGGACGTGACATCCAAATACAAGCCGATTGTAGAGGTCGATATGGGAAATCTACTGGAAGGAGCCCCCGATCCCGAGTTCGACGCCATCAAGATCGCTACCATCTATTTCCTGTCACCACCCGGATACTCACCCGATCTGCCGATGGATGACACCTGGACCGCGTTCGTGAAGCATGACCAGTTCTGGAACCTATGCCACGCGCCCCAGCGGATTCCGGACCCGACACCGATCCAGCCAATCCAACTCCGAACCGGCCTCTTGGGCGGCATCGCTGATTCGATTTTCAGCAGCCTGCTCGCACCGGGTAACGACGCCTTCAACGAAGCGCTGCAAGTACTGCGCAACCGCAATCTGGCAGGGAGGTTCTGGTCGCTATGAGTGATGAAACCAAAGACGGCTTCGGCTTGGACAAGGAACAGCGGCTTCTCGCTAAACGGCTGGGCAAGGAAGAGGAGGAAGCGGAGCAGGCGGCCGGGTTGGAGCCGCCGTTTCCCTACGTCATGACGAAATTCGACGCTGCTTACTTCGAGCTGTGAGTTGACGCGGCAGGCATGGGCAGGACATCCCCATGCAGGCCACCGTTTACGCCAATCTCACCACTCGCAGGCTGACCACGACGCTTGGCGGCAGCGCGATTTCATTCCCTGCCTTCGTCCAGGGTGACAAGGTGCGCATCGGACTGCGTTTCGCCGAATCGCTCGAAGGTTCGCCCATCGAGGTGCAGAAGATTGTGACGCACATCCGCGCCTCCATCGGATTTGTCGATGCTCGCCCGACATCTGGCTTCTTTGTGTTGCGAGTGGACGGCCAGGATACCGCGCCGATTTCTCACGACGCCACGGCGGGCGCTGTGCAAACCGCACTTGCCGCCATCGGATTGGATGACGCGGTGGTCGGAAAACAGGATGGCTCGTGGATCATTTCCACCGGCCTGCAGGAAATCGCACTATCCGGATACTCCGCCGGGGGACTGCTTTCAGAATTGCGGCCCGTCTCGTTCGTGCGCGTTCGCTCGACGCAGGTGGCGGGACAATACCGTCATGAGGTCCGGCTCGTGCAGGCACCGCTCGCATCGACTGCGAGCTTCGAACTGATCGTGCCTCCCGCGCCTACTGTGAGCGAGGTGCAAGCAGGCGGGGCATCGGCCACCACGCTCTGGCCCGAAATCCAGGCACTCAAAATCCAGCCGACCTTCAAGGGCACCTATCAGTTGCGCCGTGGGTTCAAGAAAACCCGCGAATTGTCCGTGGATGACGGCCCCGAGGAAATTCAGGACGCGCTCACGGTGCTGGCTGACGATGGCGGATCATTCTCCGTCAGCAACCCGGCGACCAACATCGCCCACATCACCTTCAACGGCGATATGGCCGGCATTGACCAGGAGTTGATCGAAGTCGCGGTGTTTTCCGCACCGCCCGGCGATCCGACCGTCATCCTCGATCTCAACACCGCTGAAATCGCCGCCGCGCTGCGCGGAGCTGCCGAATTAAAGCCCGACTTGGAAATTGAAGTCGCAATTCAAGATGAGAACGATCCAGCGAAGACTTACACGCTCACTCCGTTCCGCGCCCCGATCACCCTGATTCGCGAACTCAACTGGGAGGGACTCGAAACCGCCGCGAACATCGACTGGCTGCGACCGCCCTACGGCAGGACGTATGTTCCGTTCACGCCCGACCAGATTATCACCGGCTCACAGCACTACGTCGCGCCCATCGGTGACGGTGTGAATTTTTCATTCACCATCAGCCACAACCTCGGCACCCGCGACCTCCACGTCACCGTTCGGCAAAACGGCGGTAGTCGCGCCATCGTGGAGCCGCTGTCGGTCACCTTGGATGGCGAGGATGATCTCAGCATCACTTTCGCGGAAGCGCCTGCGCTGAACGGCTATGTCGTCACCATTTCCACCGCAGGCCCGGTGTCCGTTTTCCAAACGCACGGCCACACCATCGCCCAAATCGAGGGGCTGCAACTGATCCTTGATGACCTTGGCGAGCGCGTCGAAGACCTGGAAACATTCATCCCTACCTCGCCACCCGGCGTCAGCTCCACCTCACAAACCGTCATCGCCGCGTGGGAACTGCCGGAACTCTTTGAGGTGTTTCCCACTCGCCAGAAGATCGAGGCAAAGGACGTGCCCTCGATCAAACCCGCCGACCTGCCACGAGTTGGCGGCCTGCTACCAGCCGTCCATGTCGATCCACTTGTCTTCACGACGGCCAACGTCCTGCCGACCTCGCCCGCGACAGGTGTGATTTATCAATACACCGACCCGACAGCTCCTCTGGTGATCCCCGGCTATCTCGGCCGCCGCTCGACCAAGCTCAACGCGCCGGGATTCTTTGCATGGGACGGGCGCGGTTTTTATCAGGTCGAACAGGTCATCGCGGGCGAGAAGGTATTCTACCCCTCGGACTTCTCCCGCGAGTTGTTTCGCATCCACGTCAACGGCAAGCAACTGCGACTCGGCAAACGGCTCTCGCTCGATTTCTCGTTTGTCGCCGCTGTGTTCAACTCGAACACCCTCGTTCATTGGGGCGTTGCCATCGACATCGGCTTGCCATCGGGAAATCCGCCAAGCCCGAGCAACATCGCGGATGTCACTTTCCTGCCGCCGTCGCTCGATCACAGCTTCATGCTCACGAGCATCCCTTCCTCACACGGCTTCGGCCTGCGCGTTGTCCGCAAGATAGTCGATACAGTCGATACCTGCGTCGTGGATCGCGTGATTTACGGAGCCACGGAAGCCACGCCAACCACGATGACCACCGCAAACTTCATCGTCCGAGGCCGGCTTGTCCGCTTCGACACCGACGACCACCAGACCGACCCACGCGGACTCATCGCATTCAACGGGCTGAAAGCCAGCCTCACCGGCGATGAACCCGAAAGCCTCGGCAAAGCAACCATCCAATAATCATGGCCATTCCCGTCATTTCCATCACCACCTCCGTCC
>JBEDKU010000002.1:0-8062 GCA_041172045.1 Verrucomicrobiota bacterium
CTCACCCTTGGCAGCGGCGGAAACCTGGCTTTCACACTGAACTCCATCGGCGTCTCGCAGATCAGCCTCGTCGGACTCTTCTCCATCAACGCCGCGTCCAAGCTCGATGTCGACCTGTTAGGTTACGCCGGCGGCAGCGCCACGCTCACCCTCGTCGATACCGCGTCCACCCTCACCGGAGCCTTCGTTTCCGGAAACATCACCCTCGCCACTCCTTCGGGATACACCGCGAGCGTCCTTCAAGACACGCCCAACGGCCTCGTGCAGTTGCAGATCACCGCCGTCCCGGAGCCGAATGTCTCCGCCTTGCTCGGGAGCTTGGTTCTGCTGTTGCTCGTCCGCCGCCGCTGATCCAATCTCCCATGAGGCCACATCTCCATCATGCATCGCCACGCCGTAGCAACGGTTTCACACTCGTTGAAGTCCTTGTGGTCATCGTCATCGTCATCGTACTTGCGGCGGTCACGCTCACCCTTACGCAGAAAGCCCGTGAACGCGCCCACAGCGTGACCTGCGTCTCCAACCTCCGCCAGCTCGGCGCCCTCGCCATAGGAAACGCCACCGAGAAGGGATTCTATCAGCCGATGCTGAGCCAGAGCACCGGCTCCAATGGCGGACTTGCGCACGTGGGCGACTCGTTTCCCATCGAAACCGCGGCGATGCCCATCATCCAATGCCCCAAGGCGAAATACACCGGCCTCAACAAGAACGGCGACCCCATTTCCAGCTACGGGTCCAATCCCATGGTCATGGTCTCTTCAAAGGACGGCACGCCGCCGCTGGTGCGCGTCTCCCAGATCAGCAGACAGTCAGAGATCTATCTGCTGGCCGACTGCGCCCAGCACGGACCACCCAACGCCCGCTCGCTCAATTTCAGCGCGCGTTGGTACGGCCAGCGCAATGGCGATCCTCAGGATGCAAACAAATCCCTGACCACGGCGGAAATCCCTTCCGGCGGCTTCTGGGATCCCGATGTCGCCACGATGCCCATGCGCCATCAAGGAACCGCCAACCTCGTCTTTTGCGACGGACATGTGGAGACCATCCGCAACATCTCCGAACTCAAGCAGAAGAACTTCTACTGGAACTACTGATCACCCTGCCAAATGAACATCCACCTTGCTGGAATCCTCTCCTTGTGCCTCGTCGCCGCCCTGCCGGCCCGCGCGGACAAACCGAACATCCTTTTTATCCTCTCCGACGATCAGGGATACGGTGATCTCGGAAAACACGGCCATCCACTGCTCAAGACACCCCATCTCGACGGCCTGTATTCGGATGGCGTGAGTTTTGAAAACTTCCACGTCAGTCCCTCGTGCTCGCCCACCCGGGCTGCGCTGCTCACTGGCATGCATGAGTTCCGCAGCGGAGTCACCCACACCACCTCGCCGCGCGAACAGCCGGCACGCGATGCAGTCCTGCTGCCGGAACTTCTCAAAGGCGCGGGCTACCGCACAGGATTCATCGGCAAGTGGCACCTCGGAAACGACTCCGGCTACCGTCCCGAGGATCGTGGCTTTGAATGGACCTCCACCAACGCCGGCGGACCGCGCGAGCACTTCGATCCCGTCATCATCCGCAACGGCGCGCGGGAAGAACGCCAGGGCTTCCGTGAAGACGTCCTGTTCGATGAGGCGATGGATTTCATCAAGGAAAGCGGCGACAAACCCTTCTTCTGCTACCTCGCCAGCTACTCGCCGCATGCACCTCTTGCCGCGCCCGAGTCCGCCATCGCCCCCTTCCGTGGCAAGGTCACCGATGGTCAGGCCGCCTACCTCGGCATGATCTCGAACCTCGATGACAACGTCGGACGTATTCTGAATTTTCTGAAGGAACGCGACATCGAGAAGAACACCATCGTCATCTACATGAACGACAACGGCGTCACCGAGGGACTCGATGTTTACAACGCCTCCATGCGTGGCTGCAAATGCACCGTATGGGAAGGCGGCACGCGCGCCATGTCGCTCTGGCGCTGGCCCGGCAAGTGGCCTGCCCACACCGTTAAGAATCTAACAGCTCATCTCGACGTGCTGCCCACCCTTTGCGAAGTGGCCGGACTGAAACCGCCGGAAGCCCTCGCATCCAAACTCGAAGGCTTCAGCCTCACGCCCTTGCTGGAAAGCGACAAGCCCGCGGAATGGCATGAGGAACGCATGCTGTTCTCACACGTCGGCCGCTGGCCCGGCGGTCTCGCCGCCGCGCACAAGCATGCCATGTGCTCCGTCCGCCAGCGCCATCATCTGCTGTTGCGCAGCGTCCCATGCGACGATCCCGCCTGCAACGACAACGAAGGCCAATGCGCCACACTGCGCCGCGTCAAAGCGGGTGCGCGCAAGGCCACCTACACGGAGGACAACGCGCAGATCCACTGGGGCGTCACGCCACCCGGCAAGTGGGCACTGTATGATGTCTCGTCCGATCCCGGTTGCACCAAAGACCTATTTTCAGGAGATGCCAGCCGCGTTGCCAAGATGGAGCAAGCTTACGATCGCTGGTGGGATCAGGTTTATCCCCAAATGATCGCCAACGGTGGTGATCGCGAGGCGACATCTGACGCACCGCGCGCGACACGGCCCGCCACCACACAAACCATCTCCACCGAAGCCCCGGCCAAAGGCGGACGCGACGCGCTCTTTCCCAACATCGACAAGAACTCCGACGGTCGCCTGACCCGCGACGAGTTCCTCGGCTTCTACCGTGACGTCTTCACCCGCAAGGACGCGAATGCAGACAAGTTCCTGGCCGGTGGTGAACATCCATCCGCCTCGCTCACTGCCATCGACGGCGACAAGGACGGCAAGGTGAGCACGACGGAATGGGAAGGCTTCTTTGAAAAGCAGTTCAAGCGCTCCGATGCGGATGCTGATGGAGCCGTCACCAAAGCCGAGTGGGGTGGGGAAGTGCCCAACGACGCTCCGCCAGCCAAGCCCGCCGCGCCTGAACCGGACGCGCCCGCAGGCGGTCGCTCCGACATGTTTCCCAAGATGGATGCGGACAAGGACGGCGCGGTTTCCACCGAGGAGTTCCTGAAATTCTATCGCGACGTCTTCACGCGCAAGGACGCGAACGCCGACAAGTTCCTCACCGATGGCGAGCACCCCGCCTCCTCTCTTGGCGCGATGGACGCGGACAAGGACGGCAAGGTTTCACCCGCCGAGTGGGATGCGCTTTTCTCCCGCCAGCTCAAGCGCATGGACGTCGATTCTAACGGCAAGCTGACGCCCGCCGAGATGGGTGGAACGGAAGCGACACCTGCTCCGGAAAAAACCAAGCCCCAGACAACCGCACCAACCAATGATGTCGGGAAACTCGCATCCCTAACATCCGATCCCGCCTTCCGTGATGCGGAGGGCTTCATTTCCAGCGAGGGCATCCGCGCGATCTACTTCGACGCCCTGCCATGGCAGGGAAAGCCCACGCGCGTCTTCGCATGGCTCGGTATTCCGAAAACAGACGCAGCCAAGGTTCCCGGCGTCGTTCTAGTCCACGGTGGCGGTGGCACCGCCTTCAAGGAATGGGTGGAGTCATGGAACAAGCGCGGTTTCGCAGCCATTTCAATCGCCGTGGAAGGACAAACGTCGCAGTCGGGCGGTGCCAAAGGAAAATGGGCGCGCCACGAATGGGCCGGCCCCTCGCGCGACGGCATCTATGGCGACTCGGGTGCCAACCTTGACGACCAATGGATGTATCACGCCGTCGCGGACTCCATTCTCGCCAAGTCGCTCCTGAGTTCACAGCCCGGTGTCGATTCCACGAAGGTGGGCATCATGGGTGTTTCCTGGGGCGGCGTGATCACCAGCACCGTCATCGGCATCGACTCGCGCTTCGCATTCGCCATCCCCACCTACGGTTGCGGCGGGCTCACCCATGCGCCGAATCAATACGGCCGCGCGCTCAACAACAATCCGGTCTATCAGAACACCTGGGATCCGCTGCTTCGTCTCGAAAAGGCGAACATTCCCACTCTTTGGTTCTCATGGCCGCAGGACCAGCATTTCCCGCTCGATTGCCAGGCCGCTTCTTATCGCCGCTCGCCCGCCCCGCGCATGATCGCACTGGTCCCCAACATGGGCCACGGCCACGGCCCTGCTTGGAATCGTCCCGAAAGTTATGCATTCGCGGAAAGCATCGTGAAAGACGGCAAGCCATGGTGCCGCCAGATGGAAGCGGGTGCGAACGGCACGGCTGCCAACGCGGTCTTCGAATCATCCAAGCCATTTGATCGCGCGGTCCTCGTTTCCACCACCGGCAGCGGTGCCACCGGTTCGCGCGAGTGGAAGGAAGCGCCCGCAAATCTAGCACACGAAGGAAGCCTCTGGCACGCCACGGCGGAGCTTCCCGCAGGCACCACTGCTTGGTTCATCAACGTCCACAGCGGCGCACTCATCGCCAGCTCGGAATACCAAGTAGCCGAGCCATCCGGAACCGCCGCAGTAAAGCCGAACTGAAATCCCCTCAATCATTCTACCCGTCATGAAACTACCCAGCCCACGCCTCGGCATCCTTGCCTCGCTCGCACTGCTCCTTCCATTGTCCGCTGCCGCCGAAGAGATGGACAAGCTCTGGGGCGAGTCCGTCGTCAAGCTCCGCCCCGAGGACGCGGGCCGCGGCCAGTTGTTCGCGGATGGCAACTACGCCATGTTCATCCATTGGGGCCTCTACTCGCTGCTGGGTAACAAGGTGAATGGAAAAACCTACTACGGCATCGGCGAGTGGATCATGGAAAAACGCATGGCCGGAATTCCCGCCACCGAATACAAGAAACTCGCGGGCACATTCAATCCGGAGAACTTCGATGCGGCGGCCATCGCCGCCCTCGCAAAAGACGCGGGCATGAAGTACATCATCATCACCGCGAAGCACCACGATGGTTTCGCGATGTATCACTCGAAGGCGGATTCTTTCAACATCGTCGATGCCACACCTTTCAAACGCGATCCCATGAAGGAACTCTCCGCCGCCTGCGCCAAGGCGGGGCTTGGTTTCGGATTCTACTACTCCCACAACCAGGACTGGACCTTCCCAGGAGGAGGAAACGGCCCGACTGTGGATGAAAACGGCAAGCCTGCCACCTTCGACGATTACTTCGCTCGCAAGTGCCTGCCGCAGGTCGAAGAGATCACCAGCCAGTATGGCCCCATCGAACTCGTGTGGTTCGACACGCCGGGCAAGATGCCGAAGAAATACGTCGAACAGTTGGTCGAAGTCGTTCATAAAAATCAGCCCCGCGCGTTTGTTTCAGGCCGCGCCGGCCATGGGCTTGGAGATTTCCAATCGCTCGGCGACATGGAGGTTCCCATCGAGAACATCGAGGGCTTATGGGAAACCGTGGACACCACCAACGATTCATGGGCCTACGCCTGGTATGACGAAAACTGGAAATCGCCACGCACCATCCTGCAACGCCTGAATTCCACCGTCGCCCGCGGCGGCACCTACATGCTCAACATCGGCCCGCGCGGCGACGGCTCCGTGCCGGAACGCGCGGTCATCGCGCTGCGTGCCTCCGGCGAATGGCTCCGCAGCCATCCGGATGTCATCTACGGTGCGAATCCCTCGCCATGGCGTCACGCGCTGCCGTGGGGCGATGTCACCGCGAATGGCAACAAGTTGTTCCTATCCATTTTCAACCGGCCTGCCTCAGGCAAGCTCCACTTGCCAGGTCTCAAGACGGCGATTCGTTTCGCACACCTTCTCAAGCCTGCGAATGCCGAACCGATCGAACACCACAGCGATGCGGGCTGGACGACCATCTCGCTTCCCTCAAATACCCCAGACACTCTGGTGCCCGTGGTTTGCCTGGAATTGGCAGCGCCCGCCGAAGTGGACAACACCTTTGGCATCGATCCCGATCTAACGACCGATCTCGACACCCACTTCGCAACCATCAAAGACGCCACTCGCGAAGGCAGGCGCTGGATGGAGAAATTCGGCGAGTGGAAACACGCCGTGGAAGTCTCCGCATGGAAACCCGGCGGCAGTGCCACTTGGGAGGTCGATGTGCGCAAGCCCGGCCTCTATCGCATCGATCTCACCTATTCCGGTAAAGGCAGGCTCGTCTGGCGTGTCGATGCCGGAGACAACGGTTTCGTCCAGAACCAGCAGAACTCTTCTCCCATCCATCAGAAGTTTCCGATCGGATGGCTCGAGTTCAAGCACGCGGGCCGTCAGAAAATCAGCGTTTCCTGCATCGAGGGCGAGACCGCAACCGCCGCGCTGAGGGAACTGCACCTCACGCCGCTGGGCGATCTTCCCAAAGCCCCTCAAACTGTCACGACCCGATGAGCGGAAGATTTCACCACGGAGCGGTCGCGCTTCTCGCCCTTGCCACCACGACACTTGCCGGGACGCCGCTGCCGCCGTTCTCGTGGGACATTACTCCGGTCTATCAGATGTTCGGCGATGTGAAGCACCTTCTGACGGATGATGAAGTCGGTAAAATCGCCTCCACCTCGAAGTTCCACTGCATCGAAAAGAACCACGCGTTTCAGCAATTGCAAGCTGCCGAGAAAGGAGCCGAGCGGGAGATCGCGCGCATCAAGTCCGAATCGCCGGGCAGCACCTGCTTGTTTTACCTGAACTCCGCCTATGCCTATCCCTTCCTCACTCGCACGCGCATGTTCGGACGCGGTCAAATCCCGGAGCCACAGCGTTCATTTCTGCTAGGCGATCCGCAGACCGGCCAGCCCGCTCGGCGCGGCAACGTGCCGTTCTTCGATGTGCTCGATCCCGCTTTCCGCACCTGGTGGGCGGAGATGGCGGGCGCCTACGTCAAGGAAACCGGAGCCGACGGTTTGTTTGTGGACCAGATGCACGGCTTCGCGCACCTCCGTCCGGCGCAGCGCAAGGAAGTGCAGGCCGCGCAGGTCGAGTTGATGCGGATGGCGAAGAAGGCCATCGGCCCGGACAAGATGCTGCTGCTTAACAACGGCGCCCACATCCCTGCTTTGTTCGAGGTCGGAGATGCGTTCATGTTCGAGCACTATCAGGCCAAGCAACTCGAAAAAGAAGCCATCGTCGCAGACTGGGCACTTATGAGGTGCATAGCGGAAGCCGGAAAATCGAGCGTCTGGCGCATCGGCGTGGACGTCGAGATCGGCGAGGGTGTTTCCATGACCGATGAGCGTTACGAGGAGTTTTCCAAGGAGCGCCTCACCTATCACCTCGCGGTCTTCCTCATCGGCGCGAGGCCGCATTCCTACTTCCAATACGGATGGGGCTGGACCCTCCAGAACGGTCCGCTCGTCGATTACCCGGAACTGAAGAAACCGCTTGGCAAACCTTTAGGCGAGTTCGTGCGTCCCGATCCCGCCGCGTGGACCTTCACCCGCAGCTTCGAACACGCGGACGTGAAGGTGGATCTGGAAAAGAAGAAGGTTAACATCGACTGGCGTTGAATCATGATCGCGGCTTTTCGTTTTTATATCCACGGCGTCGCGCTGCTATTCGTCTGCGTCGCGCACGCCGCCACCGTCACCCCCGGCTCGCTTCCCGCCAGTAGCTCCAACTGGCGGCAGAACTGGTCGCTCGCCACCACGAGCGATGGAACTTATTTCCTACCAAACACCGGAGACACCGCGATCATCAATCAAAGCCGTACGATCATCGTCAACGAGCCTGTATCAGTCGCGGCCGGTGCCATTTCGCTCAACAACACCATCGGCACGGGGCTGAACGCGACGCTACGCATCGACACAGGTGGCAGCCTAACAGTCGGCGCGATTACCATCCCGCAAAACACCGATCCCGGCGTGCTGGATATCCGAGGCGGCTCACTCGCCACGAACTCGACGGTGAACGTCAGGCTTAACGGCAGTTTCCTGATGTCAGGTGGATCGTTTCTCAACAACGCCACCGGGACGCGCACGGTGTTGAGCGGCTCCGGCGGAACGATCGACATCTCCGGTGGGACATTCACCGCCACCGGCACTTCATCAGCCCATGTGCTGAGTCTGCTCCCGGAGTCCATCCGCATCAGCGGCGGAACTTTCAACGTGACCGGCGGTCAAACGATCCTTTCTAGCAGCACCACGCTGACGGTCGAGGGAACTGCGCCAAC
>JBEDKU010000003.1:0-3381 GCA_041172045.1 Verrucomicrobiota bacterium
CTCTGGGCGTCCGGCGATTTCCCGGTGGAGGGCAAGACCGACCTGCCAAAAGCGGCGTGGCGTCTGACGGTGAAAGACGGGCTCTATCAAACCCGCCTCGGCGACACCGCGGCGGGCATGCCGGCGCTGGACGTCGGGCAGTTGCGCACGGCCGAGTCTCCATTTCTGCGCGTCTGGTTCACGGATGGCGGCAAAGGCTGGCAGGCCGCCGGCGACTCGCCGATCAAGTCCGCGCTCGGCGACTCCGCCGCGACCATCAGCGTCGGGCAGGCGGAGCAGATTTTGCGCGAATTGCGCGAAGTCAGGGCGCTTTTGCAAAAGCCGGAGACCGCCCCCAAGCCCGCCGTGCCCGAGATTCCCAAAACCGTCACCGTGCCGTTAGGCGACAGCCCGTCGCTGGGCGCGGCCGATGCGCCGGTGGTGCTCGTGGAGTTCACCGACTACGAATGCTCGTTCTGCAAACGCGCCCACGACGACGTGCTGGCCGCGCTGAAGAAGAAATTCGTGGAGACCGGCAAGCTGCGCCTGGTCAGCCGCAACATGCCGCTGTCGATGCATCCGCGCGCCGAACCGGCGGCCCACGCCGCGATGTGCGCCCACGCGCAAAAACAATTCTGGCCGATGCACGACCGGCTCTTCGCGATGAGCCCGGCGCTCACCGATGAAAATATCATCAAGGCGGCGGCGGAACTGAATCTGAACAACAAGGCCTTCGCCACCTGTCTGGCAGAAAAAACCTTTTCCTCCCCAATCAACCGCGACAGCCAGGACGCGGTGGCGGTGGGAATCACCGGGACCCCGTCGTTCGTGCTGGGCCGCGCGAAGGACGGCAGGGGCACCGGCCCGCTGATGATAGGCGCGAAACCCCTCGCCCAGTTCGAAGCGGAAATCACCAAACTCCTGGAGGCGAAATAGGATGATGAACCCCAATCCCACCAAGCAGCCATGGCTCCAAATGTCGGGAATTCTCCTCGCCGCGACGGTTCTCGGGCTGGCCTACAATCAGGCAAGTCCGCTGGGCGTCCGTGCGGGCAAACCCGCCGGGATTGCTCCCAAACGATCAGGATTTGTCAACGAGACCGTTTCGCTAACTCTTGAGACCGCCAGCGGCGTGGCCGCGCCGGTGATTCCCAAACCCGCGCGGGACATTCCCAACCTCAGCTGGGCGCAGGTCAAGCCGTTGTTAGCCGCAGGGAAAGTCGTGCTCGTGGACGCGCGGGCCAAGGCGACCTACGACCTCGGCCACATTCCCGGCGCGATATCCCTGCCGTCCAACAGCCAGGCGGCGGAGTTCCAGGCCTTTGCCAAAACGCAGCCGCCCGGAACCACCATCGTCGCGTATTGCGGATCGGAATCCTGCCACGCGTCGCGGCAGACACTCGACTCCTTGGCCAAGATCGGCGGCTTCACCCGCCTGAACGCGATGCCCGGCGGTTATGCGGAGTTTCTCGCGGCTCAAACTCCGACAAAACCATGAAGGTCGTTTTTGATTTCAGAACCGCCGTGCGCTGGATTCTAGGAATCCTGCTGATCTGGGCGGCCTTGTCGAAAATCGCGAACCTCAATGAATTCCATGCAAGCCTCGCCGCTTACAAACTTCCACTGCCGGACGCTCTGGTTAGGTTGAGCGCCGTCGTCCTGCCGTGGTTGGAGCTCTTATGCGGGATGCTTCTGCTAGTCGGCGGTGCGCGCCGGGCGGCGCTGGCTTGGGCAATCGTTTTGTTCGCCGTGTTCGTGCTCGCCACCGGCCAGGCTTGGGCGCGCGGGCTGGAGATCTCGTGCGGTTGCTTCAAGCTGGATTTCCTGAGTGAAAACGCGGTCCGGATTTTCGAGTCGGTGGGATTCGCGTTTTTCCGGGCATTGCTACTGCTAACCGGGGCGATTTATGTCTGGCGAGGACGGGGCCGCGTCGAGGCGGAGAATTGACATCAGTTTTCTTCTCGCCATCCCGCCGGCAATTTCCTAGTTACCAACGGATCACGCTCCCTCGCATGAAACCCACAAAAGTGACCCACGCTGGAGCTTTTGCCCTCGCCCTCGGGCTGGCGGCGTTTCCGTGGTCGACTCACGCGGCTACCACCATCGATGCGACAAATCAATTTTCCTACGGCGCGAACATCGGTTGGATGAACTGGAGCGGCGACGTCGCCAACGGCGTGGTCATCACCGACTACATCTGCTCCGGCTACATCTTCGCCGCCAATGTCGGCTGGATCCACATGGGCGGTGGATCGCCGGCAAACACCATCCAGTATCAGAACAACTCCGCCACCGACTTCGGCGTGAACCTGGACGCCCTCGGAAACCTGCGCGGCTACGCCTACGCCGCGAACGTCGGCTGGATCAACTTCGAGACTCTCGGCGCGGCCAAGCTCGACCTCGTCACCGGCCAATTCAGCGGCTACTGCTACAGCGCCAACTGCGGGTGGATTTCCCTCAGTACCCTTAAGACCAGCGTCATCGAACCCGGCGTGGACACCGACGGCGACGGCATGGCCGATGCCTGGGAGTTGGTCAATTTCGGCAATCTCGATGACGGAGCCGGCGACGATCCCGATGGCGACGGCGTGACCAATCTCAACGAATACCTCGCAGGCACCGATCCTAACGACCCGGCCAGCAAGCTCGCCATCACGAATTACACCACCACGCCCGGCGGGACCAGCACCTCGCTCACCTGGCAGAGCGTGCCCACGCGGAATTATTTCATCGAGGAGAGCCTGGACCTGAGCGCGGGCAGTTGGTTCGACAGCGGGCTCAATCTCATTCTATCCGACGGCGCGTCCACGGTCCGTCTGTTTGGAAATCCCTACGCGCCAAAGCGCTTCCTCCGCGTCCGCGCCGTCAAACCCCTTTCCCCATGAATTTCCCCAGCTCCGGCACCATCATGAAAACCCAGCAATTTCTCCGAACCCTGGCCACCGCCTTCCTGCTAGGCGCGCCTGTTTCATTGTGCGCCCAAGGCCCGCTCACTCCGCCCGGCCCGCCCGCGCCGATGATGAAGACCCTCGTGGAAATGGAGCCGCGGACGCACATCGTTTCCCTGCCATTCACCATCACCTCGCCCGGTTCGTATTATCTCACCAAAAACCTCAACGGCGGCGGAACTTCAACTGGCATCGTGATCCAGGCCAGCGGCGTCACCATCGACCTGCGCGGATTTTCCATCGAAAACTGCACCAGCGGCATCAGCGCGTCGGGCACGGGAGTCAAGGAAGTGGCGATCCACAACGGCGGCGTCCGCGGCTGCACCGGTACGGGCATCGACCTCGGCGGAGCCGGCAAGGTCCGCGTGGAAAACGTGATGGTTTCCGACAACGGCGGCGATGGCGCGAGCGTCGGTGAGACTTCCCTCGTCACCCTTTGCACGGCCAAGGGCAA
>JBEDKU010000004.1:0-2889 GCA_041172045.1 Verrucomicrobiota bacterium
ATCCAGGGCCGCATCGACATCAGGCCCATCGCCGGCACTCGCTGGAGAGGAAAGACGCCGGAGGAGGATGACGCGCTGGCGGCTGATCTGCTGGCGGACCCGAAAGAGCGAGCGGAGCACCTGATGCTGGTTGATCTTGCGAGAAACGACGTCGGTCGCATCGCCAGGCATGGCAAGGTGAGCGTGGATGATTTCATGATCGTAGAGCGCTACAGCCACGTGATGCACATCGTCTCGAATGTTTCCGGCGAACTCGACCCGTCGCACAGCGCCTACGACGTGCTGCGGGCGACATTTCCCGCGGGCACCGTCAGCGGCGCGCCGAAGATCCGGGCGATGCAGATCATCAACTCGCTGGAGAAAAACAAACGCTGCGCCTATGCCGGTGCGGTCGGTTATTTCGGCTTCGACGGCTCGCATGACTCCTGCATCACGCTGCGCACCTGTCTGCTCAAAGGCGGCAAAGCCTACGTCCAGGCCGGCGCGGGAGTCGTCGCGGATTCCAATCCGACCTACGAATACGAGGAAACCGTCAACAAGGCGAAGGGGATGCTCCGCGCCATCGCCCTCGCCAAGACGATGGGACCAGAAAACTAACGACCCGCTCCGATGCTTCTCATTCTCGATAACTACGATTCCTTCACTTACAATCTCGTCCAATACTTCGGCGAACTGGGCGCGGAGATGAAGATTTTCCGCAACGACGTGCTCACGGTGGAGGACGTGAAGGCGCTCAAGCCCGAGCGCATTTGCATTTCACCCGGTCCCTGCACGCCGACGGAAGCGGGGATTTCCTGCGAGCTGATCAAGGAGTTAGGCGCGTCGATTCCGATCCTTGGCGTCTGCCTCGGCCATCAATCCATCGGCCAGGTTTACGGCGGCGATGTCGTCCGCGCCGACCGCTTGATGCACGGCAAGACCTCGCCGATCCATCACTCCGGCAAGAGCGTCTTCGGCGGAATGCCAAGTCCGTTCGAAGCCACCCGCTATCACTCGCTCATCGTGAAACGCGAGACTCTGCCCGATTGTCTTGAAATCACCGCGTGGACCGAAGAAGGCGAGATCATGGGGCTCCAGCACAAGGAGCATCCTGTCCATGGCGTCCAGTTCCACCCCGAGTCGATCCTCACGCAGGACGGGAAAAGACTGCTGGAGAATTTTTTGAAGTTGTGAGAACTTCTCCCGGTGAGACGTGAGCAGCGACCATCCAAGCGAGTCTTGATACTGGGGATTCCGCCAGTCGGACTCGGTTATCTCGGGTTCTTCATGATGATCGGAGTGGCCATGGCCGGAACGTCACTGATCAAGCTGATCATGATTTTTTTAACTCACATTCTGACGCTCCTGTATAATTGAAAGATACTGCGATCCGGACCTGTTGAGGTTCAATTCACTGTGAAATCCCACCCCCTATGAGACCACTGCTCAGCCTTCTGTTTTTCATGGTTACTGTAGGCGTTTCATCCGCCGCCCCACCCCCTAACATCGTTATCATCTTCGTGGATGACATGGGCTATGCCGACATCGGCCCGTTTGGAGCCACCCAACAGAGAACCCCCAATCTCGACCGTATGGCGCGCGAGGGGATGAAGCTTACCTCCTTCTACGCCGCTCCGGTCTGTTCGGTTTCCCGGGCACAGTTGCTCACCGGTTGCTACGGCCCCCGCATCGATGTGCTGGACGTCTACGGCCCCGGTGGTGCCAACGGGTTGAATCCAGCGGAACACACCATCGCCGAGCGACTCAAGGAGCGCGGCTACGCCACCATGTGCATCGGCAAGTGGCATGTCGGCGACCAGCCGGATTTTCTGCCCACCCGGCAGGGCTTCGACCACTACTTCGGCATCCCCTATTCCAATGACATGCAGCTCAAATCCACCGAGTCCGGCCAGTCCGTCGTTCCCCTGCTGCGCGATGACCAAGTGGTGGAACTGCTCACTGACGAACAACAAGGCCGCATCGTCGGGCGCTATACCGATGAAGCCGTCCGGTTCATCACCGCCAATAAGGAAAATCCGTTCCTGCTCTATCTCCCGCACACCGCGATCCACACCCCGATCTATCCGGCAGACGCTTTTCGCGGGAAATCCGCCAATGGCCGCGTCGGCGATTGGATCGAAGAACTCGACTGGAGCACGGGTCGAGTGCTCGACACCCTGCGCGAACTCAATCTCGCGGCAAACACCCTCGTCGTCTTCACCAGCGACAACGGCCCTTGGCTCGTCAAAGACACCGATAGCGGCAGCGCCGGCCCGCTGCGCGGCGGCAAGGGTAGCACTTGGGAGGGCGGCGTACGCGTGCCGACGATCGCCTGGTGGCCGGGAAAAATCCCATCCCAAACAAGTAATGGTGCCGTTGCGGGGACTATTGATCTCCTGCCCACTGTCGTAGCGCTCGCTGGGGGCACCCTCCCTGAGAAACCGGTGATCGACGGCCGGGACATCTCACCGCTTCTCTTTGGTAAAACCCAAACCTCTCCACGGGACGCCCATTATTACTTTTCAGGATACCAACTCCAGGCCGTCCGTCAGGGGCCATGGAAACTCGCCCTCGTTCCGCAAATCGAGACCATGGGTCGGGAAGTCAAACCCGACGCCAATCTCAAGGCTCCGCGCCTCTACAACCTCGAAGCGGAAATCGGCGAGCAGACCAACGTCGCCGACACCCACCCTGAAATCGTTGCCAATCTGACGGCCATCGCGGAGAAAATGAACTCTGAAATCGGCGGTTCCACTGCCAACGCCCGCCGCCCGGCCGGCAGGGTGGAAAAGCCAACAACCCTCTACCCGGCCGAGTCGTGGGAGTCCAGGACGGCGGGAAAAATGAAGTGAACGCACCTGAATCCGACAGTGAAAAGCATCCGTGTTCGTGAACCGCGACCGATGCGCT
>JBEDKU010000005.1:0-2913 GCA_041172045.1 Verrucomicrobiota bacterium
TCAGCCGCCGCAGGGCGTGATCATGGCCTACGGTCCGGGATTCAAACAGGAAGCGCTGATCCACGGCGCGGGGCTGTTGGATATCGCGCCCACGGTGCTGCACTCCTGCGGCCTGTCGGTCGGCGCGGACCTGCCGGGCCGGGTGCTGGGCGAGGCGTTCCGCGCCGTCCGGCCGGTGGAATTCATCCCCACCTGGGAGAACCCCGGCGGCCGTTAGTGTTCCAGGGGAATTGCAGGCATCTGGAATCCCAATCGGTCCGGCGGTTTTCCAGGTCCAAGCTGCCGGCCCGTGGTGAAAACCGTCGTGAGCGGATTCTTTGCATAATCTGCACCGGGTTTTCATGATTTTGCTAGGTGCGGGTTGTCCGGGCTTCAGCTTTCACGCTTACGTGAAATCAATCCTATCACCAATCCTGCTCGCCGCGCTGGCGTCGCCTGCCTTCGCCATCGTCACCATCGACTACGTCTCCGTCGGCCATGCTGGCAATGCGGCGGACACCACCGGCTACGGTGCGGTGGCTTACGCTTACCAGATCGGCACCTACGAGGTCACCAACGCCCAATACTCCGCGTTTCTCAATGCCGCGGACCCCACCGGCGCAAATGCCAACGGCCTCTACAGCACCAGCATGGGCAGCAATGCCCGCGGCGGCATCACCTACACGGCAGGCGCAGCCAGCGGCGCGAAATACACCCTCCGCACCAGCATGGGCGACAAGCCGGTGAATTTCGTGAGCTGGTATGACTCGGCGCGCTTCAGCAACTGGCTGGGCAATGGCCAGGGCACCGGCAGCACCGAGACCGGAGCCTACACGCTCAACGGCAACACCGGCATCATCGCCAGGAACGTGGGAGCCTCCGTCTGGCTGCCCAGCGAGGATGAGTGGTATAAGGCGGCGTATTACGATCCGACACCCGGCGCGAGCACGAACAGCTACTGGCTCTATCCGACCCAGAGCGATGCCGTGCCGGCGTCGGCCGCGGCCGGTGGCACCGGCGACATCACCAATCCCGGCGCGAACGTGGCGAACTACAACAGTGGCGCGGATTGGAACAGTCAGAATGGCAACCTGACCACGGTGGGAAGCGCGGCGGCGCACAATTATTTCGGCACGGCCGACCAAGGCGGCAACGTCCGGGAATGGAACGACGCGGTGATTTCCGTCACCTCGCGCGGGCGGCGCGGGGGCGCTTGGAACGACGGCGAGGGCGGCCTGCGCGCATCCAACCGCTCCAACATCGGCGTCCCCACGGACGAGACCGCCTTCGTGGGTTTCCGAGTCGCCAGCAGCAGCATCGCCGCGGTCCCGGAACCCACAGCGATGCTCTCCACCCTCGCCCTCGTCGCCAGTCTGCTGACCCGCCGCCGCAGCAAGAGCTGCCGTTGACTCTTGCTCTCTGGAGCAGAGGAAGGAATCGAAGCGCGGAGGTGCAGAGATCGCCGAGAGACTGGTCTCCCTCCGACCTCCGTCTGAAAGCGCAAAATTCCCAGTGAGAAGAGGTTGAATCAGGAAGGTAGGAACGCAGGAATTAGAGCCCGGTCTCACTTCCTCCCACCCATTCCCCATTCCTGCATTCCTGCATTCCTGCATTCCTGCATTCTTGCATTCTTGCATTCTTGCATTCTTGCATTCCTGCGTTCCTGCGTTCCTGCGTTCCTGCGTTCCTGCGTTTCTCATTTTTTCGTCTTCATCTGCGCAGATCCTGTTCATCGGTGATTTAAAGCTTCTTCTGAATCAAGTGCCACGCTTCGTCTGTTCTCCCCAGCTTGATTTGCCCTGGCATCCGGGATCATGCCTGTCCCTGGATGACCATCACTACCTTGCAGAGCAAGGCGCCGAACGCGGAGAGAACCAACATCGAGACAATCGTTAGGGCCGCTAATACCACGCTTCTGCCCCTTATCCACCATAACACGATCAGGGAGGCGATCGACATCACGAGAAATACCGGCGGTATCAGTGCGGTGGCTGGCATCCCGGGATTCAAGAAGTAACAGTAGACCTTCGCGAGCTGATAGGCTGAAACGACATGGGAAATCAGAAGGATCGCCAGTAGCATGCCGTGGCGCGCCCAGATCTCTCCTAAACTGGAATTCCGCGGGGAATGCTTGGAATCAATCCGCACTCGTAGTGTGCTCTTTTTGCGTCCATGCCCGCGGGCAAGCGGGATGGTTGCGTTCCCTTGAGGTATTGAAGCCTCTTTTCCATCAGCTTCCTCCAGATCCGGGATGTCCGCGAATCTTGTTTCTAACTGATTTTGCGCAGCCAAGACCGAGGTCGGTCGCGGTGCCTTCATCTCGCGTGAAATCCGAGGTTCATCTTTTCCCGGCGTTGATTCATCCGATTTTTTCGAAGGTTCAAACGGATACATTGAAAGCAATGGATGAATGTCCGGCGCCTGCGGTTTCCGGTCTTGCCGTTCGTTCGGTGAGAGGCTTGGGGTTTCAGCGCTCGCAATACCGACGTTCAAACGCACGGAGCCGGACGCTACCCGGCTGAAAGAGACTTTGGTTACACCTAGGTGCGTCATTGGGTTGTCTTGTGGATGATCGTCCCCCGGGATCAAGTTGGAAAAGTCGAAAAGCCCGTCGGCAGGGTGCAGTTAGTGCACCCAGCCGACCCTCTGCACCGTATCTCGAAGTCGTCCTCCAGGCACACCGGTTTGTTGACACGGTCCGCCAACGAAAATGTTTTTCCTGGTGGTCGCATCTTAGCGGGAGGGTGAAGATCGCACTTCGTTAAATGTCAGGTTGTTGTTGGGTTTCGACCTGAAAAAGTATCTGTTATTCTATCAATTCCAACATCATCCAGGTGCCGTTTTCATGCTTCCTGGGTCTGTTAAAGGTTTTGTCTTCTCTTTCGTTCAATGCTGGAATTGATGTTTTCGAAAATAGCTTTATTCATCATATCT
>JBEDKU010000006.1:0-3196 GCA_041172045.1 Verrucomicrobiota bacterium
CGCCAAAACCGGAAGCTGGATAACCCGGGACGAATCATGGGGCTGCCGCCCCAAACCCCGCTGAGCTGAGGCAGCTCGACCCCGTTGGTTTCCCCCTAAATCCCCAAGGGGACGGCTCCCCTCCCGACCCCCAGGGGAGGCTGGGGGAGACTTTCGCAAAGCGACGCCACCGTTTGCTAGAAGTGGGTCATTTTAATTGTCGCTGGGACACTCCGCGTCTTTCAAATGAAAGACCACCACGAGATCGATGTCGCGTAAGAGTTGCAGTTCTTCGGTCATGATTCAGGGCCAGTGGGCTGGCTTCCGAGGAGTTTTGTGCGCCTGCGGAATCAATTCCGCGCTCCAATTAGCGGATCAATCGAGGGAGAAAAGCTCGGTGGGTGCCGGGGCTTTTTTCTCCTCTGCGGGCGCTTCCTCAGCGACTGCGGGGATTTCCTCTTCAGTCGGCAAGAGCGCCTCTTCGGCGGGTGCGGCGTGCTCATCGACCACGGCGGCGGCTTCCTCAACTTCCGCGGGTGTCGGCTCGGGCTCGACCGGTGCGGGTGTTTCTTCGATGGCTTCAACCACTTGCTCGGCGACGACAGCAGCTTCCTTCTGTTTGTTCATTTCCACCAGGCGGAGAACTTCGGCCTTGGCGGCGGCGATGCGACCGGACTCGGCGACGGGGCCGATTTTCTTAGAAACGACGGCCGGGCGGGAGGGATCGCTGAGATCGGCGACCTTGGACTCGGCCTTTTCAAGCGCCTCGACGGCGGCGGCCTCGCGTTTTCTCATTTCCCCGGCGAAGCGGGTGGAAACGGCGACGGACTCGCGGAGACGCTCGATTTCGGCGTTGAGCTCGGCGCTGTCGTCCGGGCGATTCTGGAGGATGGCGAGTTGCTCGCGGGTTTTGGAGAGTTCGTTTTCGAGGGCGAAGCTGCGGTCTTTCTGCGCCTTGTCGGCGTCGTTGGCGCGGGCGTTGAGGTGCTTGATGGTTTCCTGGGCTTTCTTGAGGTCGGTCTCGAGGGTGGAAATGCGCTTGGCTTCGGTGTCGAACTCCTTGCGGGCGGCATCGAGCTCGGCGGCGGCGGCGTCGAGCGCGGCCTTGGGGACGGTGGAGGACTGGAGAGCTTCGAGCTCGGCCTTGAGCGCCTTGTGGGCGGTTTTGGATTTTTCGAGGGTGGCTTCGAGGTTTTTCGCGCGGTCCGGCTGGGCCTTGTCGCCGGATGGGGCGGCCTTGGCGGGAGCGGGTTTGGTGGTGAGGCCGCGGAGGGACCAGCCGATGAAGCCGGCCAAGGCGGCGATGAAGGCGATCTGTGGTAGGACTTTGGAAAGGGTCTCGATCATAATCTGTTTGGTTGAATCACGCGCGAAAACGCGTGCAGCGAACTAGCCGTGGATGGCCGGGTGGTCAACTTCATTGCCATGCGGAATTTTACCGGGCATGATTCAGGGGTGATTCGGTTTCTCGGGCGCGGCATGCTGGATTTCCTCACGTATCTCGGCGAGGTGGGGAAACTCGTTGCCGCGGTGTGGGACTCGCTGGTCCATGGGAAAATCCGCGGGCGGATGATGCTCGAGCAAGTCGTGGAAACCGGATTCAGCTCGCAAGCGGTGGTGATCACGACCGGAGCCTTCACCGGGGCGGTGCTGGCGGCGCAGTCGTTGTTCCAGCTCAAGCCGCTGAACATGGAGACCGGCGGCGGGCCCTTGGTGAGCATCTCGATGCTGCGGGAGCTCGGCCCGGCGGTGACGGGGCTGATGCTGTCCGGCCGCGTGGGTGCGGCGATGGCGGCGGAGATCGGCACGATGAAGGTGACCGAGCAGATCGACGCGCTGCGCTCGATGGGCGTGCATCCGGTGGACTATCTGGTGACGCCGCGGTTTCTGGCGATGCTCATCTCGATGCCGCTGCTCATCGCGGAGTCGGCGGCGTTCGGGATTTTCGCGTCGTGGCTGGTCGGGATTTTCACGTTCAACGTGAACGGCGCCTACTGGCTCAGCCAAATGGACCGACACACGGATGGCACGGATGTGTCGATTTCCCTGATCAAGGGGCTGTTTTTCGGCATCCTGATCGTGATCATTTCCTGTCACCAGGGATTTAAAGCCGAGCAGGGCGCGGTGGGCGTGGGGCGCGGCACCACGCGGGCGATGGTCTATTCCTGCCTGGCGATCCTGGTGGTGAACTTCGTGCTGACGATGCTGCTCAACCAGATTTTCCCGGCGCGGTCGTCCTAGATTTCGTATTCCACGCCGGGCAGAGGCACGATGACCTCGGTATTTGGCAGGCGTCGCTTGATTTCCTGGCGGAACCACTCGACCGCGCCGTCGTCACCGTGGACGAGGAAGGCTTTTTTCGGAGCGACCTTGAGGATGTAATTCAAAATCGCGTCGCGGGTGGAGTGGCCGCTGAAGTCGAAGATGCGCATCTCGCAATTGAGCGGAACGGGCGGGAACGCGGAGTCCAAGACGACCATGTCGCCGGGCTTGGCGAGGCGGATTTTGCCACCGGGCGTCTCGGGATCGGCGTAACCGACGAAGAACAGGCCGTGCTTGGCGTTTTCCAGAACTCCCTGGCGGGCGAAGTTGTTGGACACGGTTTTCTCGGACATCATGCCGCTGGAAAGCGCGTAGATGCAGCCGGGGTGGAATGGGATCGGGCCTTTGCGTTTCTTGCTGCCGGCTTCGAGCTGCATGTCCTTGAGGAAGCGGAAATTCGGCAGGTGCCGGCGGGAGTGGGCGCTGAAACGGTCGTAAACCTGCGTCATCTTCGTGCTCAGGCCGCCGATGTAAACGGGCGTGTGCTTGGGGATGAGCCCCTCTTTTTTGAACCGATGGATCATGCCGAGCACCTCCTGGGTTTTTCCCATCGCGAAGACCGGGATGAGCACCGAGCCCTTGCGCTCAATGACGCCCTTGATCGCGGCGGCGAACTCGTCCTCTTCGGTCGGGCGGTCGTATTTCGGGTCGCGCGCCTGCTCGCCGCGGGTCGTCTCGACGATCAGCGCGTCCACCGTGGTTTCCGGGAACATCGCGCCTTTTTGCAGCGTGCTGTGCTCGAAATTGACGTCGCCGGTGTAGAAAATCTTTTTGCCATCGCCCTCGATGGTCACGCCGACGGAGCCGAGGATGTGGCCTGCGTCATGGAAGGTGGCGCGCATGCTGCCGGCGGGGTCGAGGTCGAAGGGACGCTCGATGCCACGTGTTTCAAAAT
>JBEDKU010000007.1:0-6529 GCA_041172045.1 Verrucomicrobiota bacterium
ATAATGACTCATCGAGCAGCAACCGTTCGACTTGGGGAAACTGGCTTGCCTGAGGCTCGCCCTCCGTTGCCGCCCGATTGAGCGACGAGCGGGTGGCACGCGGCGGAGCCAACCCGGCCTGACCGGGCACCGGCGGCAGATCATCCCCTCCCTCCCGGACGACTCCAGGTTTTGCCCCATCAGCGGGCCCCGCCTCGACCGGTTTGCGTGAACCGGAATCCCCCATGGCCATGAACAACGCGACCACCACCGCCACCACGGCGAGCAGTAGCCACCAACGCATGTGGTTGGACGCGGGTTGGTGATTCTTAGGACTCATCGATCATTCATGGGGGCTGAAAAACCAATTGCCCCAGCCCCGGAAGGGGCGGAGGCAATGGATGAATTTTACGGCGATCTCAGCCGGCACTCCGCCGGATCAGCGGAAGTCCTGGGTGATGGTGTGCGTCACTCCGGCGATTTTGATCTGCGCTTCGCGGCGGGTGTAGGTGAGGTTCTGGTCAACCGTGATCGTGACAATGCCATTGCCATTGCCAAGAGTGGTTCCGCTCGGGCCTATTCCACCAGCAACGGTGCTGACTGTCGCTCTCACCCAAGTATTGCCTTGGAGTTTGACATCCCAAGCACCTGCGGTCCCAACAGACACATTGTAAGTGGTCGCTGCTGCACTGATGTCCTTACTCGTTGGAGATACCGACGTGATTTCCGGTGCGATGCCCGCCGTATTCGGCTGGATCACAAAAGCTCCCGAGGCAAGACCGCTATTATAGGCTCCCTTGAAGGTCCTGTTCTTCTGAACGACAACCGCGAACGCCCTGGAAGTGGTATTCAGGAGATTACGCGCCACGTCGGTGCGGGTGTAAGTGAGCGTCAGCAGACCGGTTTTTGAATCAAACTTAGCGGCTGACTTATCGGTTGGAGTGGGAGGAATCGTCATGCGACCATTCGTAGCCCAAGTCCCCACTTTTTGCACGCTGGCGAAGTTTCCATCCACCCAGTTGAAGACCGCGTTGTTGGCGGTCACCGGGAAGCCCTTCATCGGAAGCGTGCCCTTGGCTGGCTTGACGTAGCGTGAGCCCGTCAGACTGCGGTCCTGGTCGTAGCCGGTCGGGAACAAGCTGCCAACGGAACCCGAGGCGGAGAACAACCTCACGGCACCGGCGAAGTCGCTCTGGCCAGCCAGATTCTGCACCTTGAGCGTGCCCAGCAATGCCGGACGGCCCCCGCTCTTGCCACGGGTGTGGAGCACGATGAGATCGCCATTCACCACCGGTCCAGAGTAGCTGCCTCGGCTGCCGTCCGGGAGATAGACGTTGAATGCGACCTTGCCATTGGATAGAATGGAACCAGTCGCCACCGCACTGCCTGTTGGGCCGGTAGCAATGCTGAAGAGGGACGCTTCGAAGGTCACGTTCCCCATCGCCTTGTAGCCACGGAGGGCGGGACGCAACTGGAAATAGAACTTACCGCCGGTCGGAGTCGTGAAGAAGCCTTGGATGTAATAGGCCTTCCCGCCTTGCTTCACCATGCTCATCTCAACGGATGTCAAACCAGGTGTGTTGCCAATCCTGCCCTTGAAAGTCCCCTTACTGGTGAACTTTCCGCGGAACGAGGAGTTGCTCAAGAGCCCCTTCAGCGAGGAGGTGAACGAACCTTTGGACGTCAGGCGGAGGCTCTGTTTGAAGGAGACTCCATCCTCGGGACTGAACACGACTCCTTCGTAATCGGTAGCGATCGACGCATTGCCGAATGGCACCGACTGATTTCCCGCACCCGTGCCGAACGACGGCTTTCTCGGATCGGTGAAGAGGTAGTAGATTTCGTCGTAGTCGTTGACTCCGTCACCGTCGGTATCGGCGAGCAAAGGATTGGTGCCGTAAGATTGCTCTTGAGCGTCGGTAAGGCCGTCACCATCGGAGTCGATGTTGGAAGTGTCGGAACCGGAGCGCAACCGGTAGGTGCGGATCTTCGCGGTAGTCGAGTTGATTTTTTCAAATGTGGAGACGAACCAACCTTCCGTTTCCGGGTCCGGTGTAAGCGACGACGGCAACGCGACATATCGACCTTCAATCGGTGGACTCAGGATGGTGGGAACAGGATAAGCTCCACCAAAATGGAAGATTTGAGCAACCGGCAACTGTCCACCATCAGCGAGATCCACCGAAGCACCGCTGTTCATCCATGCGACGGCTTCAGCGGCGCTAACAAACATCGGGGAACCAAGGGTGCTGTTTGGAAGACTCTTGGGCAGACTCAGGCCTAGCACACTGGAGTTTGAAGGATCAACCGCAGTGGCGATCCACAGGAGGCCGGCAGCCCCACTCGACTTGATCAGAAGGGATGCATCCCTAGGATTCCGAACATAAGCGGCACCAGCGACTACCTTTGAAGGTAATGTAACCGCTCCACCGAGTGGTTCCAACGTTTCGTTATAGATCCCAAGCTTGAGCAGGGTTCCAGTCGTGTCGATGGTGTAAACATAGGCAGGCAAGCCACTGCGGGTGTAGGTCGAAACCGGCAGAACGCTGTATCCTGATTCCAAAGGCGAGGTTCCTGCGAAATCGACCAAACCGTTTGCACGCATGCGGTAGTCCGAGATCTCGAAGTTCCCAGTTGCAAAACCCGTCAATGGATCCACGTCCTCGCCTTCCAAGAGCAAGCGAAAGTTCGATACATAGGCAACCTCACGGACGTCACCACTGTTGAACGCCGACGTGCGCACGATCGTCTCGCTGTTGATCTGCCAAGTGGCCCACAGGGTCGACTGCCCGGTTTCAAAGAATCCGGGATCGTCATCTTCGGCATCGTCGTAGAACGTTGCGGCCACCGCTTCATTCACGAAGACCACCGAGCCGTCGTCACCATAACCAAGGATCCTGGTGGCCCCAAGATTGGTGTTGGTCTTCGGAACATAAACGGTGCTGAAATTAAGCGATTGAATCACAGGTGGCGCATCATCCAAATTCAGTCCGGCGTCCCAGGTGATACGATACTGCTCGTAATTGATGTTATGCCACTGGTCCACGGTGTTGACCTGGTAGGTAGGCGCACCGGCGGCGGTAGTTCCTGTCCTGACACGTTGCCTGGAATCATCCGTGCTAAAGTTCCATCCGTAAGCCGAGATCAGGGTGAATCCGTAGGAATTCGGTGTAACCGGGCTTGTATCCATAATCGAACCGCGGATCGAGATCGTCTTGGATCCCGTCACAGCGCCTGCTCCAGAACGTCGGTAAACGATGATATCTGAAAACGAATCCCAAACATTGTAGTCAGAGGCGTAGCGATTGTTATAGACTACGAATTCCGTGTTGGAAACGTAAAGAGTCTTTGCCAAGCTACTGTTCGGAATCCTGACTGAACTGAGAGCGCTATCGGTCCAGATAAGAACACCGTTGCGATCCCGGATCGCCACAGAGCCATCATCGCCGACTTTGTCCGTGTCTGGACGGGCGCCGAAGGGGGCGAATGACGCGGTGATACTCACATCCGTGCTGGACAGGGCGACAGGCACCGTGTGGTTGGCTCCACGATTGGTAGGCTTGCTCGACGGATCGCGAGGATTTGTCGGAGGAGATCCGTAAACCTCCTCATAATCGCTGAAATTATCGCCATCGGTGTCCTTCACCAACGGATTTGAGGTGTAACCACCGACCCCTCTGATTTCCAATCCATCAGGAATCCCATCGCCATCGGTATCCTCAAGCAAGGGGTTGGTACCGTAGATTTCGACTTCGTCACGGTTGTTGATGCCGTCGCCGTCGGTATCCTTTGAGGCGTCGCTCACCAAAGGATCATTGCCATATCTGAACTCCTGAAGGTCCGTGAGTCCATCTCCGTCGGAGTCCACCATGTTTGGATTACTGCCGAATTGACGCTCTTGATAATCATTGAGACCGTCACCATCGGTATCCTGGACCAGAGGATTGGAACTTGGATATTCAATGATGTAGCCTTGAAGCTTTGTGGCCACCGCCATCGCCCAGCTCAGATTGGAATTGGGTTTGATTTCCACCGCATCCGCATTGCCGACATTGTCGGGTTGGTACGTCTGCCAATTGCCGGCAGGTGGGAGAGGCATCGCAGGGCCATTTGCATCGCCGGTCTGGGTGAGCCACTGATAAACGCTCTCGGTGATCGTATCACTGCCGCCGATCCAGTAGGTCCTGCCGCTGATTTGAACCTGAGTCCCGTAGCTTTTGAACAAATCCGCTTGTTTCTCCGCCGTATCAATGACGATGAGACGACCGCCAGCGGTCTTGGCCCGCTGTCTGGCTTCCTCCCAGGTGAGACTCGCGTCGACAAGCAGGATCGCACGGACCTCCTCACCGTCGGACAAACCGTCGCCATCGGTATCGCGGTTACCAGGATCGGTATTCCTAGCGATTTCCTCCGAACCGTTAAGGCCGTCACCATCCAAGTCCGCATAGATGTACTGCTGGATGCGATAGCTGCGGATCAGAGCGGAACGCGCCGAACCGGGATCCTTCTCGAAGGTGGTGACATACCAGCCCTCGGTATCTGGCTCGGGTGTGAGTGGGGAAGGAAGCGCCACATATCTGCCTTCGATCGGAGGTGTGAGAACAGTCGGAGTGAGAGAAGGGTTGAAATGCCTGATATCCGCAAACGGAACCTGACCACCAAGACCAAGATTCACCGGGGCACCATAGTTCATCCATGCGATGGCTTCCGTAGAGGTCACAAACATCGGGAGCCCCAGAGTACTGCTAGGAAGGCTCAATGGCGCTAAAAGAGCGGTAGGCGCGGTTGCGCTATTTGAAGGAATCCACAGGATCCCGTTGACTCCATCGGATTTGATCAAAAGCGACGCGTCACGAGGATTCCGAACGTAGTTGTTACCCGCAGTGAGTGTGTCAGGCAGCGTGACCGCCGCGCCCAAGGGAATCAAGGTGGCGTCGTAACGGTAAAGTTTGAGTTGCTGGCCCGTCGCTGTGTCGATCGCATAAATGAACGCCGGCATCCCACTACGCGTGTAGGTGGAAAGGGGCAGAACCTTATCTCCGGGATCAAGCTGCGAAGTGCTGGCAAGGCGCAGAACACCGACCTGGCTCATCCGGTAATCGTCGATTTCGTAGTCACCAGTTCCGACGGCGAAGAAATTGCCAGACCCTACCGGAATCTCGACAAAATCCTGGATCTCGCTTTCGAGCAACAACCGGCTGTTTGAGCAGTAGGCCATTTCACCGACGTTGCCGTCCACAGCGACAGTTCCAACAATGTTTTCGTAGTTGATATTCCAAGTCGCCCACAGGGCAGCCTGTCCGGTCTTGAAAGAGCCCGGGTCGCTATCAGCAACGTCATCGTAGAAATCCTGAGCCACGGTATTCGTGAACACAAAAGATCCGTCATCACCGCCGCCGATCACGTTGGTTGAATTCAGGTTGGTATTCGTCTTGGGAACAGAAACAGTGGCGAAATTGAGGTTTTGGAGCGCACCGTCCCAGGTGATGCGATACATCTGATAATTGATGTTATCCCATTGGTCCACGTCGCGGACGGCAAAGGTGGGGGCGGGAGGCGTCCCAGCCGTTCCGCTTTGGTAACGTTGTCTCGAATCAATCCCAAGGTTGAATCCATACGCCCCGATGATCGTGAAACCATAGGAATTGGGCGTTACCGGACTCGTATCCAGCACGGTTCCACGCACCAGAATAGGGGCCGAAGCCGTTACCGTTCCGTCCGCCGCGCGACGGTAAATGACGAGATTGGAGGTCGAAGTCCAAGTGTTATAATCTGCCGCATAACGGTTGCTATACACCACGCACTCGCTATTGGAGACATAGAGAGTTCGCGCGAGGCTGCTGTTCGGGATCACGTCCGCATCATTGGCGCTGTTCGACCAGATAAGCACGCCGTTGCGGTCCCTTACGACGGCGGAACCGTCGTCACCGATCTTGTCCGTATCCGGACGCGCACCGAAGGGAGCAAACGAATCGGCGATCGTAACTTGCTGCGGGCCAGCCGTTTGGGAGATCGGATAGATATGGTCCGTGCCTTGAGCGCTGGCCGCAGGAGGAGAGTAAAAGCCCAGGATGCCGACGAGCGACAGGGTGCGAGCGAGATAGGTTTTCATGTTGGAATAAGACAAATTCGTAGGCGAATCAAGAAGTTGGATGATCAGAAGGCTGGATCAGAAGACGTGGTAGTCAAAGGATGTTTTTATTATTACTAATTTAACCAAAACCCGGCAAGACCGGTCCGCTGGAATGCGGAACCGGAAAGCCGGGCAAGCGGCCTGATCAGAGAGGCGGAAGCACCCCGTCGCCGATCTCGCCACCGCCACCGATACCGGCGGAAACCGGCACCGACTGGCCCGCGTCCGCACCGCGGAGCGGGCGACCGGTGGCGTCGATGATCTGTGCGGTGATGAAGATGATCAAATTGCTCTTGATGCGGTTTTCACCATTGGTCTGGAACAAGCGGCCGATGATCGGGATGTCGCCAAGGATCGGCACCTTGTCGTTGACGATCTGCACGTCCTCACGCATCAGGCCACCGACCGCCACCGTGT
>JBEDKU010000008.1:0-3044 GCA_041172045.1 Verrucomicrobiota bacterium
TCAATCGATCGAGTGAAACCATGGCGCAAACTAGTCATGCCGGCTCCAAATGACAACTTCAGGAGTCAGGTTGATTTTTTCACCCGCCGAGAATTCCATCATATCGCGGGCCATTTCGGCCTCCCAGCGGATCGATTTCCCGGCCCAAGGGATTTCGAGACAGGCCGCGTGAAGCGCGTGGCGCGGGAGGAGGAGACGTTTTTCCAATTCCGGTGTCCAGCCGGTTTCCATCCATTGCAGATACTCCGCACCGTCGCCGGAATAGAGCTTGTCCCCCAGAATCTGGAAGCCGGAAGCCGCCAAATGCACGCGGATCTGATGCATGCGCCCGGTTTCTGGAAAACAGCGGATGCGCGAAAACCGCCCGCCGTCGCGCTCGAAGCGCTGCTCGACTTGAAACCGCGTCCTGCAGTCCCGCCCGGCCGGGTGGACCACCTGACGGACCCAAATTGCCGAAGGGCCCAGCTCGCCAGCGCGGATAATCGGCTCCGCGCTCTCCCAGCCGTCCGCTTCCGGCCAGCCATGAACAATCGCCAGATATTCCTTTTTCGCCTGCCGCCGCTCGAAAATCCACCCAAGTTCGCGGGCGGCGGCGGTGTGTTTGGAAACCAGCACAATCCCGCTCGTCTCGCGGTCCAGCCGCGTCACGATTCCAAGGCAGGCACCGTTACGGATTTCGTAGCTCAACAGCTGTTCCAGCCCGCCAAGCAAGGTGGGCTCGGGCTTCAGATTGGCCGGATGCACGATCAACGGCGCGGGTTTGTCCACCACGATCCAGTCGTCGGACTCGTCGATCACCCGGAAATTGACCACCACTTGCAGACTCATGCGCGTCCTTCAGGTTACAAAAAAAGCCAGAGACCCGCAAGCAGGCCTCTGGCGATTGTAATACTGGATCAATCCTAGAGACTAGGACTTGTAGCGGAGACGCTTCTTGTGGCGGTTCTGCTTCATGCGCTTCTTGCGCTTGTGTTTATTGATCTTCGTCTTACGGCGTTTCTTGATGGAGCCCATGGCGGTTGCGTTCGGGGTTAGTTGTGGTGAAAGGATTAGGGGACGATTTTATTGAGCGGATATTCGATAATCCCCTCTGCCCCCAGACGCTTCAGTTCGGGGATGATGTCCCTGACGACGATTTCGTCAATCACTGTCTCAACCGCGACCCAACCTTCTTCAGAAAGCTGGGAAATCGTCGGGCGACGGAGCGAGGGAAGTTTTTCGAGAAGTTCCGGCAGACGGGCACTCGGGAAATTCATTTTGAGGCCCACTTTGCCCCGGGCGCAGAGGGCGGCTTTCAGCAGCATGGCGATCCGCTCCATTTTCTCCATTTTCCAAGGATCCGCAGCAGCGGCCGGGCTGGCGTAGAAGTGGGGAAACGACGTCAAAAGCGTGTCCACGATGCGCAGATGGTTCGCCTTGATCGAGGAGCCCGTCTCGGTGACATCCACGATCGCATCCACCAAATCCGGCACTTTGACTTCGGTGGCACCCCAGGAAAATTCGACTTCCGCGTTGATTCCGCGCTCGGCGAGATATCGCTCGGTGATGCCGACGCCTTCGGTGGCGATGCGCTTGCCTTCGAGGTCCTCGGGTTTGCGGATCGGCGAATCTTCCGGCACGACCAGCACCCATTTCGTCGGCCGAGTGGTGGCGCGGGAGTAAGGCAACTCGGCGAGATCCACCAAATCCACTCCATTTTCGTAGGCCCAGTCGTATCCGGTGATGCCGCAGTCGATGAATCCTTGGCCGAGGTAGCGGCCGATTTCCTGGGCGCGGATTAGATAGAGATCGAGTTCCGGGTCATTGGACGTCGGCCGCAGTCCGCGTGACGATACGTAGATCTCGTAGCCAGCCTTGGCGAGCAGCTCGATGGTCGGCTCCTGAAGACTGCCTTTGGGAATCGCGACTTTGAGAGTTCTTGATGGGTCCGACATGAAGGACGGTGGTTTTCACCCGCGAGCCCGGGGGAATCAAGCCAAGTTTTGCATAATTTCCCGAAATTGCGGTTTCCCGGCAGGGGATAATCTCACTTCAAATCCCGCAGGCGCTGGCGGCACCAGTCCAGCCCCTCGCTGTATTCCTCGCTTTGCGGCCTCGATTTCAGCAGGCTTTCCCAAAGCACCACCGCATCGGAGAAAGCGCGGACAGCCTCGTCCTTGCGGCTCGCGAGCTGCAGCGCGTGCCCCAGATCGCCGAGCAAATAGGCACCGGAGCTTTGCAACTGCTCGGGCCGCGGGCCGGTGGATGACGGCGCGGACTCAAGCTGGCCGAGCAGGTCCCGGGCTTTCCGGATGAGCGAGATCTCCTCTTCGCGATGGCCACCCATGCCGAGCATCCTGCCTTTTTGCCATAAGAGCAGCGCCAGCCGGTAGGAAGCCATCGCGTTTCCGGGTGAGGAAGCCCGGATCGCTTCAAGCGTCCGGATGCCGGCGTCGTAGTCGGCCATGGCTTCCGTGGAAAAACCGCGGTCGCGCAAGATGCCTGCGCGCAGGCCGAGTTGTGACGCTCTTCTGGAGACCGCCTCCGCGTTGTCCGGCTGCTCCACCACCAGCTGATCGAGCAATTTCATCGCCTCCTTGGAAATCGATTCCGCGCCCACGATGTCGCCGGAAAGCACCGCGGACTCCGCCATCGCGCCGTAACAGCCTGCGAGATCCAGACGCAGCGCGAAGTCCCCCGGCTTGTCCTTGAGCAACTTGACGAATTCCACCGAAGCCAGCGCGCGGACTTCCCGTGCGTCACCCAGACTGCCCATGCCTTCGAGAATCGTCGCCGATGATAGATAACAGGCGGCCAGTTCCGATCTCAGGATCGCCGCATCGGGCCGCTGGTCGGCGATCCAGTTGAGAGTCTGCGTCGCGCGCATCAACTGGGAAAGCGCCTTGGTATCCTCGCCACGCGCGGCCAGTAGTTTGGCCTCGTGATAGTCCAGAATCGCCAGCAACTGGTTCAAGCGATCCGCATCCACCTCCGTCTGCGGCACCTCGTCGAGCGCCTTCCGTGCGGCGACGAACGAGGCCTCGGTTTCAGGATCCGCATTGGAT
>JBEDKU010000009.1:0-3667 GCA_041172045.1 Verrucomicrobiota bacterium
CCTCCGGACGCCGCACCTCGGCGCGGATGCCGCGGATGCTCAGGCAGCCTTCCATGCCGAATTCCTTCGCCTGACCGAACGCCAGTTCCGGATTGATGAAAATCAGCGGCATGATTTCCTCGATGCTCGCGTCCACACCGTTGACCTTGAGAAACGAGACGCATTCGGGATCGTGTGAGACATCGACCACCGCTAACCGCAGATCCTCGCCCACCTGCGGCGCGGCCAGTCCCACGCCGTTTGCCGCCACCATCGTGTCGAGCATGTCTGCGACGAGCTCGATGACGGTGTCATCCACTTGAGTGACGGGTCGGCAGCGTTGACGGAGGACGGGGTGACCGTATTGGACGATTTCGCGAATCATTGGGGCTTGCAAGGATGCCTACCGGAGCAAACCGGAAACGTCAAACACGAGAAACACGCCGCGCAACTTCCCTCCCGAGACAGGGTTTCCCACCCATGCTACCTAGAGCTTCAGAAACCTGGACCATCTTCGAGGCCGCGCACCTCCTGAATCGCGCGGGCTTCGGCGGAGACCCGGCTGCGATCAAGGCCATTCACGCCCTCGGACGCGAAAAAGCCGTGGATTCCCTGCTCGCTCCCACCGAGGCGTTGGACGCTTTTCCCGCGCCCGCCTGGAGTACGGTCGAGCAGGCTCTGGCGGACATGAAGGCCCGCCGCATGGAATACCGCGACATCCAGAAGGCAACGCGCGGGCTCTCTGCCGAGGAGGCCGAAAAGAAGAAACGCGAGGCAAGACAGGCCCTTCAACAGGAAAGCCGCATGCAGGCGCTCGAAGGCCAGTCCTGGTGGTTCCGCGGGATGCTCAAAACCGAGGCTCCGTTGCGCGAGAAAATGACCCTCTTCTGGCACGATCACTTCGCCACCTCGATCCAGAAAGTGAAACAACCGGCGCTTCTGATGATGCAGAACGATTTGTTCCGCCAGAGCGCCTTCGGCAGCTTCAAGGACCTCACGCAGGCCATCCTGCTGGACCCGGCGATGATGCTCTACCTCGACACCCAGAGCTCGAAAAAAGGCAGACCTAACGAAAATTTCGCCCGTGAGGTCATGGAGCTCTTCACCCTCGGCGAGGGCAACTACACCGAGCGGGACGTCCACGAGGCCGCGCGCGCGTTCACCGGCTACTATCTGAATCAATCCACCGGCAAGGTCACCCACAGCACCAGCCAATGGGACGCCGCCGACAAGACCGTCTTCGGCAAGACCGGCCCCTTCACCGGCAAGGACGTCATCAACCTCATCTTCGAAAAGGAGGAAACCGCCCGCTTCATGGCGAAAAAACTCTGGGAGTTCTTCGTTTACGACAACCCCACGGACACCGCCCTCGACTCGCTCACGGAAAGCTTCCGCAAAGCGGATTTCCATACCGCGCCGCTGCTCCGCGAGATTTTCCTGTCGCAAGAATTCTACTCCGAGGCCGCCATCCGCTCGCAGATCAAATCGCCGATCCAATACCTCATCGCACTCCTCAAACAACTCGAAATCTCCGATCCGCCTGTCGGATTCCCCATCACCGCCGAGCAGCAGTTAGGACAGGTTCTTTTCATGCCTCCCAACGTCGCCGGCTGGGACTGGGGCCAGGCGTGGATCAATACCAACACCCTGCTCACCCGCTACAACCTCGCCGGATTCCTCACCAAGGGAGCCGGCGGGATGGAAAAATCAATGGCTGGCGAAATGATGAAAACCCCCGGCATGGCTCCCGGCCAGAACCGCATGGGCCGCGGCTGGCAGGGCCCCGACTATGAGAAAATCGCCCCCCGCCCGCTGCGGGACAATCCGGTCGATCTGGTCGATTCGCTCATCTTCCGCTTTTTCCAGAACCCGCTTCCCGACAAGGCCCGCGGTTCCTTCATCGAATACGCCACCTCCAAGAAAGGCGTCGTTTTCACCAATAAGGAAACCGCCGAGCTCTGCCACCTCATTCTCAGCACGCCCTACTATCAACTCACCTGATCCCATGAAAACCCGCCGCGACTTTCTCCGCTCCACCGTCCTCGGCGCGTCCGCCACCTGGACCGTCCCCATGTTCATCGAGCGCACCTTCGGCCAGCTTCATGAAGGCGCCCGCGACCTGGCGGTCCAGCCGGTCACCGGCAAGGACGACACCATCCTCGTCGTCCTCCAACTCGCCGGTGGCAACGACGGACTCAACACGCTCGTCCCCTATGCCGACGACTCCTATCAAAAAGCACGCCCCCGCATCGGAAAAAAGGAAAAGGACATCATCAAGCTCAGCGACTACGTCGGCCTCAACAGCGCGATGCCCTTCCTCGGCTCCCTTTTCAAAGAAGGCGACCTCGGCATCGTCCAAGGCGTCGGCTATCCGAACCCGAACCGTTCCCACTTCGTCTCCACCTCCATCTGGGAGACCGCCGACACCTCGAACCATTCCGCCACCGGCTGGCTCGGCCGTTATTTCGACAACGCCTGCCCCGGCGCCGATCCCACCGTCGGCATCAGCTTCAACAAAACCCAGCCCGAGAGCTTCGGTGCGGCGAAAAACCCCGGCGTCTGCCTCAACTCCCCCGAGCTCTACCGCTGGATCCACGGCGGCGGCGAACAGGCCCAGGCCGAACAGTTTTTCGCCGATCTCAACAAACCCGACACCGTCGATCACGACGAGGACCCGCCGACCGATGGCGGCTCCATCGCCATGGCCGCCGGCGGCAAGGTCGGGGGCATCACCGGCGAGGGCAATCTCGCCTTCCTTGAGCGCGTCGCCCTCGACGCCCGCGTCAGCTCGAAAAAAATCCTCGAACTCGCCGCCAAACACAAAACCACCGTCCGCTACGACGGCACCCCGCTCGCCCGCAATCTCAACCTCGTCGCCCGCATGATCGCCGGCGGCATGCCCACCCGCGTTTACTACGTCAGCCACGGCGGCTTCGACACCCACAACCAGCAGGTCAATTCCCACGACCGCCTGCTAGGCCAGCTCGACAGCGGGCTGAAATCCTTTTTCGCCGACCTCAAGGAGCAGGGAAATGACAAGCGCGTCGTGCTCATGACCTTCTCCGAGTTCGGCCGCCGCGTTTCCGAAAACGCCAGCGCCGGCACCGACCATGGCAAGGCCTCCTGCCTCTTCCTCGCCGGCCCCGGCATCAAGGGCGGCCTGCAAGGCACCCACCCCAGCCTCACCGACCTCTCGGAAGGCGACATCAAGCACACCGTCGATTTCCGCAGCGTTTACGGCACCGTCCTCAGCGACTGGCTCAAAGCGCCGAACCTAAAACCCATCCTTGGCGCGAATTACCCGAAGATGGGGCTCATCGGCTGATCAGGAACCCCGCTCAGCCAAAAAGCGGCGGGTCCGGCCGGGTGAGGATTACCAGCCAGCCCGCCCCCCCTGCGGCATATTTTCTGCCGGCAGGATTTACCTTGCCAAGCAACGGCGGTTTCCTCAGTTTCCCCGCCCCTCTTCAAGCCGCCTTATTCACCAACGAAGATCCGGAGGGGTTCCATGCGGCAAATCTTCAAAATCGCCCGTCCTGATTTCAAGGCGGGAAACCTAGATACACAATGATCAACGAACTCATCAACGAAATGGTGGACGCCGGCGTCCACTACGGCCACCAAACCAAAAAATGGAATCCGCGCATGAAGCCCTTCCTCATGAAGGACAAAGGCGGAATCTACATCA
>JBEDKU010000010.1:0-4816 GCA_041172045.1 Verrucomicrobiota bacterium
GGACGGGATGACGTTGATGAACCGGTTGGTCATGGCCGGCTTCGTGGGATTGCTGGGCTTGGTCATGCTCGTTTACGCGAACCCCCGGGCGCGGCTGAAAGCGCTGGCCGTGGGCCTGGTGTTGGGCGGCGCCCTGCTGACGGTGCCCTATTTCTTCCAAGCGGGATCGGTCCCGCTGCCGAACCGGGTGGAAACCACGCCACGCGACATCATGGCTCCGGAGAACGGGGAAAACCGGCAGGAGGTCGTCGAGGACAGCTCCGTTTCCGCCTTGCGGACCCGTATCGGGACAGGTCCGCTGGCCGCTGAAATCCAAAAGCTCGCCAAGGACGGCAGCAGCAAACAGGCGCTGGGAATCTGGCTCCGAAGTTTAAGCGACAGCCACCGCTTCCTGGTCCGCGACTACCTGCTGCGACTGACCGGTGCGGACGCATCATCGCACTTCTACCCACGGAGCGGCGGGGACTATCTGCTGGTTCTTTCCGGCGTCGGCTGCTCCTTGCAGGAACTCGCCGAAATGACCAAGGCGTTAGGGACGGTGGAGAACCTCTATCCGGAGGTCTCGGTGGTCGAGGTTCGCGTCCGCAACGACATTTTCATCGAAGGATCCATCGAGAAACTGTCGCGGAAGGACGATCCGGCGTTCTATGATCTGAACAAGCGGGAGCTGGAAAGCATTGACCTGGAACGGGTCAAGCGCGCCGTCCAGCGCCTGGCGGAAGCCGAGCCGAAGATCTATCGCAGCGACATCAGCCGCAAGCTCATCGCGCTGCTAGGCGACGATGCGGTTGATTTCAAAGGAAACATCTGCGGTGCGCTGGCGGTTTGGTCCGAGGAACCCGGGGCCGCCAGCGAGGCGGCGCTCAAGGTGCTGAAAAAGCTGGCCGCCGAGGGCAAACCGGTGCAACCGGAAATCGTCGCCCTGATGGTGAAGGAAAAGAATACCGCGGTGATTCCGATTCTTGATGAACTTTGGTTTAAGAATCCGATTCAATGGGAGTCGCTCTACGGGGATCTCGGTGCGGCGGTGGAACCGGTCGTCATCCGGCGGTTTTCGGAAGCCAAGGGGACCATCCGCTACTCGGCAGTGCGCATCCTCGGCCGGGTGGGAGGACCTGACAGTCTGCCGATTCTGGCGGAAGCCGTGGCGGAGGCGGACTCCGAGTTGAAGGTGCTTCTCGATCAAGCGCAAAAATCCATCCGCGCGCGTTTGGACCGCTAGTCGGGGCGTCGGGGAAAACTTCTTGCGACCGATGAGGAAATCGCCTTGCCGTCAGAAGCACTTTCCACAAACTTGGAGCGCCTCTCGTTTCGCGCCAAGCTGGGATAATCCGGGGGGAGAATTCCAGCCGCGCGAGGCGGGGGGCACTGAGTCTTTTCCAAAGGCGGCCCTCCCGGTGCCTCATGACCGCCTCGAAAACACTAAACCGCCTCGAAGTCCGGTGAGTCCCGTAACTGACGCTCCCAGATAAAGCGGCGGAACAACACCTTCACCGCCGCCGTCAGCGGGACGGCCAGCAGCGCGCCGACGAAGCCACCGAGCACCAGCGACCAGAACAACATCGAGAAGATCACGGTCAACGGATGCAGTCCCACGGAGTCGCCGACGATCTTGGGCGCGGTCACCAGCGAGTTGATCTGTTGGACCACCACGAAGATCCCGACCACGCATCCGACGTAGGCCCACGGCCCCATGCCGAAGGGCGCGGTGCCCTGGGCGTGGAGATAGGCGATGATGCACGCGGGAATCAGGCAGAGGATGTTACCAATGTAGGGAATGACGCCGAGGATGGCCATGAAGACTCCTATCAACAGCCCGTAGGGCAGCCCGAAGATGGTCAGGGCGAGGCCGACCAGAATTCCGTCGATGGCGGCGACGAGCACCTGGCCGCGGAAAAACGAGACCAGATAGCCGTTGATTTCCTGCAGCGTGTCCACCAGCGAGGTCTTGAAGCGCGACGCCTTGAGCGGCACGTAGTCATGCCAGTGGGTGCGGATGGACGCCGAGTCCTTGAGGAAGAAAAACAGATAGACCGGCACCATGATCATGCCAAGGAAGAGCCCGAGGAAGCCCAGCACCTTGGTGGAGCCCGCCGTCAGCCAGTTCTTCCCGGTGTTGAAAATCACGTCCAGGTTTCCGATGAGCACTCTGCCGCCGCGGCTGCGGGTGAAGGAGTCCAGCGATTCGGATCCTTGCACCGGGTTCCCCTGATCGTCCGTCTCGGCGAGGACCCAGCCGACGGGCCCGTTCTGGTGCCGGTTGCGAAGGTCTTGCAGCGAGCGGGCGAGCGTGGGCGCGAGATGCTCGGCTTCGTCGTCCGGAGCGGCTGTCGCCTGGGTTTCCGACTGGCTGGTCTTCGGCGGCGTGGAAAGGAATTCCTTCAGCGCGCCGCGGCCGCGCTGGATGCCGGGAAGGATGGCGGCGACCAGCAAGGTCACCGCCAGCAAGATGGATAGAAACAGCGCGACCACCGCCCACAAGCGGCCCATCCCCCGCGCCTCCATCAGCCGGACGACCGGGTCCAGCACGTAGGCCACGATCCCGGCCACGATCAGCGGGATGAGCACCGGTTGGAGAAATCCGAAAACCAGACCTATCAGCCAGACCAGACCGACGAGCAAGGCGCCGATGACGAGGATGGAGAACCCGGTGGCGGCGTTCCAGAGAGTCTTTTGCTGAAAGGGGGTCGGATAGCGCATCTTGTTGGAAGTCTCGCGCAGTCTTATGAGGACTGGCGCGCGACTTACCAATTACAAAACGTCCTGCTTTTCGGACGGCTCCGCCGCTTGCCTGGCGACCTTGTCCAGCACGCCATTGACGAAGCGCCGCGAGTCGGTGGTGCCGAAGCGCTTAGCCAGCTCGATCGCCTCATTGATCGCCACCTTCGGCGGGGTATCCGCATGGAGGATTTCGTAGGTTCCGAGCCGGAGGATGGCGCGGTCCACGGGATCGATCCGCTCGGGCGAGAAATTTTCCACCACGCCGGCGAGCGTTTCGTCGATCCCTTCCTTTTTCGCGAGGATCGAATCCACCCACTGATCCGCCATTTTCCGGAGGGCGTGGATTTCCGCTTTGGAATCGCGGAGACGGGCGAGATCGGCTTGTTCAGGAAATTTCTCCGGTTCCTCGACCATCCGGAGACGGTCGGAAATCCGCTGCAGCCGGCGAATGGTCGCGGCGACCGCCTCCATTTGTACGCGCACGGCCGGGAAATCCTCCAGACCTTCGATGAAGCGCCGGCGCGCGGCGGCGAGGTCGCGATCCACTTTGAACAGCACTGCCAGCGCGTCGCCAAAACTCTCCGCGACGGACGCGTCATCATCGTCCTTGGGCAGGCGCTCCAGTTTGGCGAACGACGTGCTCCAGCCAGACTCCAGCTCGGCGATCCGCTTGAGATCGATTTTCAGGCTCTCCGCCTGTGGCCAGGCCGAAAGCAGCGTCATCGCCAGCGCCTGGCGCTCGACGAACTCGCTCAAGCGCCCTTCCCGCCCGTGGGCGAGGTGATGGACCGTGCGGAACGTCGCCAATTGCAGGCTGCGGCGGTCGGACTCCGTGACAAAATCCCAGAACGGACCGCGCAAGGCCGCCGGGTCCGCGCCACCTTCGAGATCGGCGCAGTAAAGAAATTGAACGACCGCCTCGCGGATATGGCGGGGGCTAGGCATTGCGGTGCTTTTTATGACTGGCGTTACGTGGCATCGAGCGGTCGAGTTCTTGGAAAATATCAATCATTGAAGCGGCGGCTCTCGCAGCTTCCCGGCCGCGGTTGAGCTGGGCTCCGATGCAGCGTGCGTAGGCCTGCTTTTCATCCGCTACCAGCAAAACTTCATGAATCACCGGACGCAGTGACTGCACGGCCAACTGTTGCAACGTGTAAGTCACGGAACTGGCGACCATGTCCGCATGATCCGTGGAACCGCGGATGATCAGGCCAAGCGCGATCACGCAGGCCGGCGGGTCGCGATCCAGGATGGAGGCGATCATCACGGGAATTTCGAAGGCTCCCGGCACGCGGATCAAATCGACGCGCCCCTGTGGCACGAGCTCACCGAGTTCCTCGATCGCGTTCTCCACCAGCGCGTCCGTGAACTGCTCGTTGTATTTGGACGCGACGATGCAGATCCGAACTTTCGGTCCGATGATTCGGGGTTTGGGCGGCAAAGCTGACGACATGCGGGGGATATGGAGGGAGCTGAATGAAAAGTCAACCGACAGGCTATGAGATTCGCCCGCACCGCGAATTTCACTTGGCGAAAAGGTTCGCGAAACGAAGATGCGCGCATGGTTTCCTTTCCCGAGGCGCTTGAGCTGCTTCTGAAAAACTCGCCGCTGCTGTCTGCGGAGCGCTGCCGCATCGAGCCGGCCGCCGGCCGTGTTTTGCGCGGAAATATCATCGCCGACCGGCCGTTTCCCGCGTCCGACCGCGTGATGATGGACGGCTACGCGCTGCGATTTTCCGACTGGCGGATGGGAAAGCGAGTTTTCCAGGTGACCGGCTCGGCTCCCGCAGGACAAGCGGTTAAGACTCTTTCCGAAGAACCCGGCAGCTGTCTGGAAGTCATGACCGGCGCGCCCTGCCCGCTCGGCGCGGAGTGCATCATCCCGTTGGAAGAGGTGGTGTCGAGCGAGACAGGCTCCGTGAAATTTGCCGAAACCGCCTCCCCCATCGCCGGACGTTTCATCCACCGTGCCGGAAGCGATGCCGCCGCCGGAGAAATTTTACTCACGCCCGGCCGCCTGCTTGGCTCGCGCGAAATCGGCGTCGCCGCCGCATGCGGCGCGGCTTGGCTCGAAGTTTCGCGCCTCCCGCAAATC
>JBEDKU010000011.1:0-4625 GCA_041172045.1 Verrucomicrobiota bacterium
TCGCAAAATTTCAACGAGCGTCTGAGCGAGTGGGTGGCCAACCAGGGATTTTGGTTTCAAGTCCGCTATTCGATGACGGGCAGCGGCACCAAGGGCACGGCCATCTACCACCTGTTGCGGCTGAGTTTCCGGCTGTTTGTTTTCCTGCTGATCGTTGCTGCGGGCATTTGGGTCTATCTGGCCAAGCGGACCGAATACAAGACGTTCAACGAGGGCTTGAAGTCGTCCCTTCAATCGGCGTTTTCGGCATCGGAGATCCAGTTGGGTGGGTTCAGCCGCGTCCAAGGTCAGCTGGAAATCAGCCGGATCGCCTGCCAGGGCGGCGGTGATACGTTTTTCACCACGCTTGAAGCGCGGAACATCCGTTGCAAGATGGGGTTTCTCGATGGTGTCGCGGGTAGCTGGGATCCCGGAACCATCGCCGTCTCCAGGCTGGACCTGGACCTTCGCGCTGGGGCCGACGACGCCGAGTCCGCTCAGAAATTCGCCAAGGCGTTGTTCCGGAAATCCGACGACGTGTTGATCAACTCGATTGAAATCGGCGATGCCTCGATCCACTGGGGCTATTCCGAAAGGACCCGCGGATCCATTGATAACAGTGTTTTGAAAATCCAGCGCGTCGGCGACGGGCTGAAGCTGCATTTCAAAGGCGGCACCTTCTCCCAGAACTGGCTGAGGCGCTTGGAAATCGTCAACCTGGTGGTGAACACCGATCCCAACGGGCTGGTCTTCGAAAAGGCCGAGTTCCGCAAAGGGCCGGGCACCGTGGATCTGACCGGGCTGAAGGTCACCGGCGGCGAGCGACCGACTGTCTCAGGCGTTGCGAAAATCCGCTCGCTCGGACTCGACAGTGCCTTGCCGGTGGCGCTGAGAAGTTTCATCGAAGGATCGCTATCCGGAGATTTCCAGGTGACCGGATCCACCAATTCCTCCGAAGGGATTGGCTTCGCCGGGCAGGTCACGCTCGATGGCAAGGACACGATCTCGATGCGGGAGCGGTTGCACTTGCTCAAGGCGCTCTCGGTGGTCGACTACGTCCGGAACTACTATCGGGTCGATTTCCGCGAAGGTTCGTTCCAGATGAAGACCGGTGGCGGAGGGTTGGAAATCAACGATCTGAAGCTGAAGGCGGAGGATCTTTTCACGCTTGAAGGAAAGCTCCTGGTCAGACTGCCCACCGCCGAAGAGACCAAGGCTGCTGTCGGGAAACCTGCCACGGTCGGTGGTGCGCCGTTGTTCCGGGCGGAGGACGAGGAAAACGAAGGCCTCGCGATCAAGGCGGGCGAAGACGCCTTCACCCTGCGCCGCGCGGCACAGGAGGCCAAGCGTGGGAAGGAAGCGGGTCCGGGCGATACCACGGCCACGCTGTTCGACCGTCTCGGCCTGAGCTTTGAAATGCGCCGCCTCGAAGAGCAGGCCGCCGACCGCCTCTCCAAGACCCTGCGCTACCAAGGCATGTTCCTGATCACCCTGCCGCCGGACGCCTTCGAGCGCGCGCCCAAGCTCATCCAGCAGTTCCCGGTGGATCCCAAGATCAACCGCATCCCGATGATGGTGCCGGTGGAGGGCAGCCTATACGAGCTGACCCTGAAGCAGGCGGAGGATATCTACCAGCATGGAGCCCGCTAGAAATCATCAGGCCTGGGCCGCGAGGCCGAGGCTGTGATAGATCTCCCGCGTCGCGTGGCTTTTGTTGAGGGTGTAGAAATGGATGCCGTCCACACCCTCGTCGAGCAGGCCGGCGCATTGCTCCGCCGCGTATTGGATGCCCACGCGCTCGACCGCTTCGGGGTTCGAGTTCGCGCGTGCCAGCGCCCGGATCAGCTTCGCGGGGTAGCGCGCGCCGGCGGCGAGTTCCGCCATGCGCTTCATGCCGGAAAGCGACGACACCGGCATCACCCCGGCGATGATCGGCACCCGGATCCCCGCCAGATCGCAGCGGTCGCGGAAATCGAGGAAATCATGGTTGTCGAAGAACAACTGCGTGCAGATGTAATCGGCCCCCGCATCCACCTTGGCCTTGAGGAAATCGAGTTCATCCACCCGGTTCGGTGTGGTCGGGTGGCCTTCCGGAAATCCCGCCACGCCGATGCCGAATCCACGCGGGTCGGGGTGGGCGCCCGACTCGTTGAACTTGCGGATGAAGCCCACCAGGTCCGCCGCGTAGCGGAAACCGCTTTCCGACCAGTCGTAGCCCGGCTGGTCCTTCGGCGGATCGCCGCGCAGCGCGAGGATGTTGGCCACACCGGCGGCGGCGTAGCGTGTGAGGATGTCCATCACCTCTTGTTCGGTATGTCCGACGCAGGTCAGGTGCGGCACCGGCGGGATCGTGGTGGTCTGCTTGATCCGCACCACCAGATCGTGCGTCAGCTCGCGGGTGCCGCCACCGGCGCCGTAGGTCACCGAGACGAAGCTCGGCCGCAGCGGTTCGAGCTCGCGGATCGCCTGATACAGGTCCTCCCATGCCGCGGCGCTGCGTGGCGGGAAGAATTCAAAGGAAAGCGAGGGTTTCGAGTCGTTCAGAATGTCGCGAATGTGCATGGCGGGTGGGTCAAGGGGAACGAAAGGTTTCCTGTCCGTGAGTCGAAACTTTTTCAAGGATCTGGAGTTTCTCAGGAAGTCAAACTGGCGTAACGCCGCTAAAAAAGCCTCAATCGATCATGAAAACAATCCCTGTTTCCTTTCTTGTTGCGGGAATGCTGCTGCCGGCAGTCTGCCTCTCCCAACCTCAGGACCCGCAGATGGATCGGCCCATGGAGTCACCCGGCGGTGAAAAGGGCGGCCCGCGCAAGCAGGACCATCCGTTTTTAGCCGCATGGAAGGCCGCGGACACCAATCTCGACGGCTTCATTTCCAAGGAGGAATTCGCCCTGATGCAGCGGATCCAGAATCTGCCGGAGGAAAAACGCGACCACCTTTTCACCCGGTTCGACAAGGATGCCGACGGAAAACTGAGCCGTGACGAACTCGGCCGGATGGGGAAACCACCCCGCGACGGCCAGCCCGACCCACCCATGAAACGCCTGTGGGAGCTGGACGCCGACAAGAGTGGCGGCATCAGCCTCGATGAGTTCAAGGCCGGCCAGTTGTTCAAGAAACTCCCTGCGGAAAAGCAGCAGGCCGTCTTCGGCAGACTGGACACCGACGACGATGGCGTGATCACGCCGAAAGACCGTCCGGAACCCCACTTCAAGCGACCGGACGGCAAATCGCGTCCGAACCGGCCGGACGGCAAGCGCCCGGACAAGGACGACGGGCCGGAGCAGATCAACCGCAAGCTGGATGTAAATGGCGACGGCGCCTTGTCGTTCGAGGAGTTCCGCGTCGGACAGGCGGTGAAAAATCTGACCGAGGACGAGCAGGAAGACCGCTTCGAGCTGCTCGACCGCAATGGCGACCAGAGGATTTCCCCGGAGGATTTCCCGCCGCCACCACCACCGACCGAGTGAGGCATTGCCATGGATTGACTGCCTCCGCGGCAGTCGCCAGCATCCGGACATGGTGGGAATGGAGGAAAACTTCACACAATGGGCCTGTGATCCGAAAAGGACGCTGGAGGAGCGGTTCGGCGCTCAGCTTCTCATCGAGATGACGGACGCGCCGTGGAAGAAGAAACACGGCATCGCTAATCCCGTCGACTATCAGGTCGAGCAGCTGTGGAAAAAGGAGCGGTCTCTCGATCCCACCTATCAACCCCGTTACACCCGCCAGGATGCCGGCCGCGCCGAGGAGATGCTCCCTGATTGTCATGAGCTGCACCAAGGCTATTTCGATGACCGGCCGCTCCGGGACCTTTCCATCCTGCGCTTCTGCCCGCCGCTCTCTTCTCTGGAGCTCCGCAACGCCGAGATTTTGGATTGGTCGCTGCTGCGGACCCAGCCCGGCCTCAAAAAAGTCGTCATCACCGACAGAAAAGCCCGCGACCTCCGCCCGCTCGGAGATCTGCCCCTGCTTGAGACCCTCACTCTCATCCCCCGCGCTCCGTGGCCGGACCTCCGCGGTTTGGAAAAACTCTCCAACCTCCGCGACCTCACCTATTACGGGAACATCCTCGCCCTCACTGCCATTCCCCACCTCGCTTCCCTCCGCTCCGCGAAAATCAGCCACAACGGCTCTTACAAGCTTCCCGTCCGTGAAGTCGGCGACCTTCCCGACATGCCGGAACTGCGCCGCCTCCTTCTGGATAACACCGCCGAGCTTCACGGCATCGAGCGCTACGACCAGCTCCTCAATCTCGAAATCTACGGGTATTACACCGACCTCACCCCGCTCGCCAGCCTCCGGAATCTCACCCACCTCATCCTCAGCGGCGGGGAATATCCCACCGTCGCCCCCATCGCCTGCCAGCCCGCTCTCCGCAAGGTCACCCTGCGCATCGAGTTCCCACCCGATCTCACCCCGCTGGCCGATGCCCCGCGCCTGCACGAAATCGCACTGGAAATCAGCCCCATCGTCCCTCCCGAGCTCTCCACCCTCAATTCCCTCTGCAATCCCTGGACCGAAGAATTCGTCGCCACCCCGCCCCGGTCCGTCGGGCCGCTGCGCCTCATCGTCGGCGATGACGAGGACCGCAAAAACAAAGTCTCCGCCGCCATCCCGCGCGATTGGGGGGATGACCATGAAAT
>JBEDKU010000012.1:0-3431 GCA_041172045.1 Verrucomicrobiota bacterium
GGATCCTTTAGTTTGCTTGACAATTCGCGGTTTTCGGCGGCTTCTGGTGGCAGGAAATGGCGAAACGATCCACGGCAGGAGTGAAACTAACGCGATTGGAGGCCCGCACGCGGGTGATCCAGGGTGCCGGACGTGTCGTGTTTGTGGCGTTCTGCATGGCCATCGGCTTCGTGGTGGTGGCTACCGCGTTTCCCCAGCGGCGGGCGTTGGAGAAGTTGGAGGCCAAGCTGGAATTGGCCAAACAACGCGAGGCCAAGGTCTTCGCCGACCGGGAATACCATCAGATCGAGCACCTCGCCTTGCGCGAGGATCCGGAGTTTTTGGAAATCCACGCCCGCGACCGCCTTGACTACTATCGGCAGGGCGAGCGCGTCCTGAAGTTCCGCCGGGAACCTTGATCCCAGCCGGCAGCACGAGTCTGGAGACCCGCGGTCCGATCCTTCGGATTCGAGCTTGGCGACCCTCATCCGGCGACCTACTGCTTGCCCATGCGCAACGACATTGAGCGGATTTTGATTGATGAGGCGGTGATCGAGAAACGCCTCGATTCGATGGCACTCGAAATCGAGCGGGATTTCCCGGAAGGTCCCATGGTGGTGATCATTTTGTTAAAAGGCGCGCTGGTCTTCGCCGCGGACCTGCTCCGCCGCGTGCCCCGGCCCTTGGACATCGAGTGCCTCAATGTTGCGAGTTACCACGGCGGCCTGGAGAGCTCCGGAAAAGTCGATTTCCTCGACCGTCATTTCCCGGAGGTCAAGGGACGCCACGTGCTTCTGTTGGATGACATTCTCGACACCGGCCGGACCCTGCATGCGGTGTCCGAGCGCCTCGTCGAAGAAGGCGCGGTCGCGGTGCATACCGCCGTCCTGCTCGCCAAGGACAAGGAGCGCGCGGAGGAGGTCCGTGCGGATTACGTGGGATTTGAAATCGGCGATGAATTCGTCGTCGGCTACGGCCTCGACTACAAGGGCAAGTACCGGAACCTGCCCTACGTCGGCGTGCTCAAGCTGTCCTCGGCGATTTGACCGGCTCTGCGGTTAGGCGTGGCCGGGTTTCCCCCGGAGCTTCTGATAGCTGGTGAAAAGCAGCAGCACTAGGCCTCCCGCAACGAGGCCGCAGATCCCGTCCAGCAGGGCCGGGACCACCGGTGCGAGCACCCCGCTCATGCCGGCGATGTGTGCGATGGCGTGGTGGAGCCAGGGAATGCCGTGGGTGATGATGCCGCCGCCTACCAGGAACATCGCGGCGGTGCCGAGCACCGACAGCGACTTCATGAGAAACGGCGCGGCCCACAGGATGGCGCGGCCGAGGAGCTGTTGGGAATTCCCGCGGCGTTGCGTCAGATAGAGACCAGCGTCGTCGAGCTTCACGATGCCCGCGACCAGTCCATACACGCCCACGGTCATGATGACGGCGATGGACGAGAGCACCAGCACCTGTCGCTGGAAATCCTGCCCCGCCACCGTGCCCAGCGTGATGGCGATGATCTCGGCGGAGAGCACGAAGTCCGTGCGCACCGCGCCCTTGATCTTCTGCGCTTCCGTTTCCGGCGGCGCCGCCGCCAGCTCCTCGATTTCCTGGCCGGCCTGCTCCAGCGTCTTCGCCTCGCGATGGAGGAAATGATGGGCCAGTTTCTCACAGCCCTCGAAGCACAGATAGAGTCCGCCGATCATCAGCAGCGGAGTGATCCCCCACGGCGCGAAGGTCCCGATGACCAGCGCCAGAGGCACGAGGATGAGTTTGTTGATGAACGAGCCCTTGGCCACGGCCCACACCACCGGCAGCTCGCGTTTGGACACCACGCCGCTCACCTGTTGGGCGTTGAGCGCCAGATCGTCGCCCAGCACGCCGGCCGTCTTGGCGGCGGCCTTTTTCGTGAGGATGGAGACGTCGTCGAGGATCGACGCGATGTCGTCGAGCAAGGTGAGCAGGCTTCCGGCGGGCATGGCGGGAGCATGCGCCGGACACCCGCGGGTGAGGCAAGCAGCAAGTTGGCGGGAAGACCTCGGGGAGATTTCGCTCGAAAGCCTTCCCGTGGGAATTCATCATCGGCCCCACGGACGTGAGCAACCCGCAATCCCGACCCTTTGCCAAGCAACCCAAGAACCATGATCACCCGGAAATCCACTCCACTAGCGTTGACCCTCGCCTTGGGAATCCTGTTCACCGGCGTGCACGCCCAGACCCCGCAGCCCGCGCCGCTGGGCAAGCCCGGCACGCCGCACACCTTCACCATCGGCGAGTCGGATTTCCTGCTCGGCGGCCAGCGCCTGCAGATTCGCTGCGGCGAGCTCCACGCCGCGCGCGTGCCCCGCGAGTATTGGGCGCAGCGGCTGAAGATGTGCAAGGCCATGGGGCTCAACACGGTCTGCGCCTATCTGTTCTGGAACATGCACGAGCCGCGTGAGGGTCAGTTCGACTGGAGCGGCCAGGCGGATGCCGCGGAGTTCTGCCGGCTCGCGCAGCAGGAAGGCCTGTGGGTGATCCTCCGCCCCGGCCCCTATTCCTGCGCCGAGTGGGAAATGGGCGGCACCCCGTGGTGGCTCTTGAAAAACGCACCCATCACCCTCCGCTCCACCGATCCGAAGTACCTCGAGCCCGCCAAGCGCTACCTCAAGGAAGTCGGCCGCGTGCTCGCCCCGCTGCAAGTCAGCAAGGGCGGCCCCATCCTGATGGTGCAGGTGGAAAACGAATACGGCTTCATGGGCAACGACAAAAGTTACATCAACACGCTGCGCAAGGCGGTGGTGGATGCCGGCTTCGAGGTCCCCTTGTTTGATTGCAATCCCACCTACAAGCTCGGCCAGGGCAGCCCGGCTGATCTCTTCCACGTCGTTAACTTCGGCAGCAATCCCAACGCCGGCTTCGACGCGCTGCGCAAACTCCAGCCCAAGGGCCCGCTGATGTGCGGCGAGTTCTATCCGGGTTGGTTCGATACCTGGGGCGCGCCTCACCACCTCGGCAATACCCAGACCTACCTCCAGGATCTGGAAACCATGCTCAAGCGCAACGGCTCCTTCAGCATCTACATGGCCCATGGCGGCACCACCTTCGGCCTGTGGGCCGGTTGTGACAGGCCCTTCAAGCCGGACACCTCCAGTTATGATTATGACGCGCCCATCAGCGAGGCCGGTTGGGCCACGGAGAAGTTCCACAAGACCCGCGAGCTGCTAGCCAGTTACTTGTTACCCGGCGAGACCCTGGGAGAAATCCCGGCTGCCAACCCCGTCGCCACTTTCGCGCCGGTCACCGCGACCGCCGCCGCCCCCGTCTTCAGCAACCTGCCCGCGCCGGTTGCCGACGCCGTGCCGCGCAACATGGAGGCCTACGACCAGGGCTACGGCTGCATCCTCTATCGGACCAAGCTTCCCGTCGGTCCCGCGGGCCAGCTCGAGGTCGCGGCCATCGCGGACTTCGGCTTCGTCTATCTG
>JBEDKU010000013.1:0-6595 GCA_041172045.1 Verrucomicrobiota bacterium
CGCGGATTTCCGCCTGCGTGATGCGGCGGTTTATGAGGAATTTTACGGTCACCCCCATCCCGCGCCGGATCTGCTGGGCGAGGCGGTTTACGGCCTGCCGGAGATCCGCACGCCGGAAATCCAGGCCGCGCGTTTGATCGCCGCGCCGGGGTGTTACCCGACGAGCATCCTGCTGCCGCTCCTCCCATTGCTGCGTGAAAATCTCATCGATCCCGCCACCATCGTCGCCAATTCCATGAGCGGCGTCAGCGGTGCCGGACGCAAGGCGGACCTCACCTTGCTCTTCTGCGAGTGCAACGAAAGCGCCCGCGCTTACGGCGTCCCCAAACACCGCCACCTGTCGGAAATCGAGCAGGAACTCAGCCTCGCCGCCGGCGAAACCGTGACGATCACCTTCGTTCCCCACCTCATCCCGGTAAACTCCGGCATCGTCACCACCACCACCGCGAAACTGCGCGCTGGCGTGTCGCCCGAGCCCATCGGCGCGGCTTTGGAAACTGCCTACCGCGACGCCAATTTCGTCCGCCTGCTCGGCCGCGGAGGCTGTGCGGATACCAAGAACGTCACCCGCACCAACTTCATCGACATCGGTTGGCAGCACGACCCGCGCACCGGTCGCGTCATCCTGATGAGCGCCGAGGACAACCTCGGAAAAGGCGCGGGCGGGCAGGCCGTGCAGTGTTTCAACCAGGTATTCGGCCTGTGCCCCACTGCCGGGTTGCAAAATTTTTAGCCGCTGGCCAGTCTTCATCGCTTTCCCCTCTCACCTGCCATGGACCATCTCTTCACCCGGATCAAAGGCGGCGTCGGCGCGCCCTTGGGCTTCCTCACCAGCGCCGTCAGCTGCGGCATCAAAAACCCCGACAGCAAGCGCCTCGACCTCGCGCTCATCTTCTCGGAAAAGCCCTGCACCTCCGCCGGCACTTTCACCACCAACCGGGTCAAAGCCGCTCCGGTCCGCGTCTCACAGACCCACCTCCGCAAGGGCAATCTCCGTGCCGTCATCGCCAACTCCGGCAACGCCAACGCCTGCACCGGCGTCCAAGGCATCCGCGATGCGAATTCGATGTGCGACGCCGTCGCCAAGCCTCTCAAACTCAAGCGCTCGGAAATCGGCGTCGCCTCCACCGGCGTCATCGGCCTGCCCATGCCGATGGTCCGCTTCGAACCGAAGTATGACGAGCTGATCGACTGCCTCGGCCCGAAAAACGGCTCCAACGTCGCCGCCGCCATCATCACCAGCGACACCCACGCCAAGGAAATCGCCATTTCCTTCGATCTTGGCGAACACCGCGTCCGTCTCGGCGGCTGTGTGAAAGGTGCCGGCATGATTTCCCCCAGCATGGCCACCATGCTCTGCTTCATCACCACCGACGCGAACATCCCGGCGGAAAACCTCCGCAAGACCGTGCTGGAATGCGTCGAGGACAGCTTCAACCGCATTACCATCGACGGCGACATGTCCACCAACGACACCGTCATCGTGCTCGCCAACGGCGCGTCGCGGATGCCCTCCATCCGCCGCAACAGCACCAACTGCAAACAATTCCGCAAGGCGCTGCGCTGGCTGATGCTCGAGCTGGCCAAGGCCGTCGTCCGCGACGGCGAGCGCGTCACCAAGTTTGTCACCGTCAAAGTCGAAGGTGCCCGCACCTACCTCGACGCCAAAAAAGTCGCCGAAGCCGTTTGCAAATCCGCGCTCGTGAAATCCTCCTGGAATGGCGGCGACCCGAACTGGGGCCGCATCATCCACGCCGTCGGCTACTCCCGCGCGCGCATCCGCGAGGAGCTCGTCGACATCCACATCGGCGGCAAAGCCGCCTGCCTCGGCGGCCTCCAGGCCGACACGCCGATGGATTTGCTGCGCGAAGCCGTCTCCCATCCCGAGTTCGAAATCGTCATCAACCTCAACCAAGGCGAGGCCGACTACACCATGTATTCCAGCGACCTCTCGCCCGAATACATCGATTTCAACCGCTCGGAATACGCCTATTGGAAACAAGCGCGCAAAGACGGACTGGTGTGACAAAATCCTACTCCGCGGCAGCCGGCACGACGAGTGTTGGCACGGTCGCCTTGCGCACCATTCCCTCCGCCACGCTGCCGAGCAGCAGCGATGCGATCACGCCGTGGCCGTGCGAGCCGATCACTACGAAGTCCGCGCCGCTGTCCTTGATGTGGGCTAACAACGCATGAAGCGGGCTGCCCTCGGTCAAGTGGGAGGTCGCGTTCGGCACGTCCGCTTTCACGGTGGTGAGAAGCTCCTCCAGCTTGTCGGTCGCCCGGCGCTTCGCCTCCTCGTGGAAGGCGTTCATCGCGGGGAATTCATCCGGCGTGAATCCATAAGCGGTGTAGCTGGGTTCCGGTTCGACGACGTGGAGCAACTGCAGGCCGGCTCCGAACGATTTTGCCAGACTCACGGCCATTTCAAGGATCCCGGGGGTGGCGTTTGAGAAATCTACTGCAACGACGATGTTTTTCATGGCGTCCTAAGTTAGCCCCCGTCGCCTTCTGTTGTAAAGAATCATCATGAATCGCGCGGAAAATGCAAAACCCCGCGTAATCCCGGTTTGGCAAAGCGCGTGTTCCACTCCAAGCTCCCTCCACCATGATCCGCTTCCTCCACACCCGCATCCGCGTCCAGAACCTCGACACCGCCATCGCCTTCTATGAAAAACTCGGCTACACCGAAAAGGAGCGCAAAACATCGCCCGAGGGCAACCAACTCGCCTTTCTCGAACTCCCCGGCAACGACGTGTTTCTCGAGCTGACTTGGTCCGAGGGCTACAAGGCGACCTGCCCGGAAGACCTGATGCACACCGCGCTCGGTGTGGCGGACATCATCGAATATTGCGACCAGGTGGAAAAAGCCGGCATCGAGATCTGGCCCTCCGGCTGGCGCGAGAAATTCTCCACCGGCGGCCGCAAAATGGCGTTTGTCACCGATCCCGACGGCTACGAGGTGGAAATCCTCGAACGCTGAGCGTGAGCCGGGCATTCCTGCCTGTATTTCCATCACCCCACCAGCGCCGACGCGACCGCCCTGATCTCTTCGTCCGTGGTAAATCCCCCGGCGGTGAGTGCGATTTTGTCCTCGCCGCGGATTTCCGCCGTAGACAGCTCCTCGGGTGTCGCCACCACGATTGCCGGCTTGCCCCGCCGCAGGGCGGTTTCGGCCAACGCTTCGCAAGAAGACTCCCCCGCCTCACCGACAATGACCACCCGGTCGCAAACGACCAACAGCCGCTCCAGCGCCTCCTCGCGGGCGATCATGGCCGGGGAAACCGTGTCCAGAAACGTCACTTTCGCATCCCGCCAGCGCAGGCGGAGCTGCTGCGCCAGCCACGATACTCGCCGTGGCGACAGGGTCGTTTGACACACCGCACCGAACGCCGGCGAAAATACCAACCGAGCGGTATCCGTTGTATCCTCAAGAATCCGCGCACCGGAATTGCCGCCGGAGATCGCCAGGCTTTCCGGGTCCTCGTGGCGGCCGATCACGACGGCCTGCGCCCCTTCCATTCGCAGCAATCCCAGCGCCACCTGGGCCCGGCGGACTTGCGGCGATGTCAGATCTTCCAACGGATATCCCGCCGCCTGCCAGTCCCGGCGCTGGCGGGAAGAAATCCCGCAGTAGGGCGTGACGATGAAGCGGAATTTGAAGAAGTCCGCTTCTTCGACATTTTCCGCGATGCCCAGCGAGGCGAGACGGGCGCTCACTCCCCGGTCCGGCATGAAGCGACCCGCGACGCCGGTTTTTCCGGACTTGCCGAGCAACGCGACCCGGTCCAAGGCGGCGCTGGTGTCGTCGTCCATGCCCAGGGTGGTGGCGATCCGCAGCTCGGGCTTGGCGTTGGCGCGCGGCATGAAGCGCTTTTCGACGAGGTCTTTCATGACTTTGTCGTGCAAAGTATTTGGGCGCGGAGTGGGGTGAAATCGTTGCATCGCGATTCACTTTGTATCGCAAAGCTAAATCCGGGCAAGCGGATTATTTCCCCAGACCGAGAATTTGTTCCAAAATCCCGAGATAGGCCACAAACGCCGCCCGTCCGGAAACCGTCAGCACGTAGAGCGTTTGTGGCCGCCCGTCGCCGGTGAGTTTCTCGCCGGAGATGAACTCGGCTTTTTCGAGGGTGCGCAAATGGGTGATCAGATTTCCATCCGACATGTCGAGCTGTGCCTTCAGGTCCTGGAACGCCCACGGCTCGGCCCGCGAGGCGAGCAGCGTCATGATCGACAGTCTACCCTTCTCGTGAATCGTGCGGTCCAGTAGGGAGAAATCAATCATGCCGGCAGCTCTTCGCGTCGGGCGGTGGTGACAATCAGCGCGCCGTAAATCAAGTGAAAGCCGCCGAAGGAGATGGCCATCAGCCGCGAGCCGTTCAAACGCTGCATCCAGATCGCGACGTCATCGGCGACGCCAGTGATTCCGGCGAGGCTCACCACTCCGAAGATCACGAATGCCCAACCGAGCCACACCATCGACTTGGGCGCGAATTCCCGGATCGCCAACAAGGCCAGGCCGTAGTGCAGGATCCACATGCAGGCCGCCGCCCGGTCCTGGTCCGCCCGCACGAAAATCAGGCCGAGAAATCCGCCGGCGATCAGGGACGGCATCACCCCGCGCAGCGCCACCCGCAGACCGGAACTCCAGAACGGCCGCTTGAACGCCAGTTTCACCCGGAAAATTTGAAACACATTGAAAGCGATCACCAGCGCCAGCCCGACCAACCACCACACCGCCCAGGCCCAGAGGTGACGCCCTTCCGAGAGCCACGCCGCCGCGAGCGCCGCCGCCCCGCCGATCAGCGCCGTCTCCCCGGACAGGGCGCGGAAAATCGTCGCCCGCTCCATCACCGAGCGGATCACCCGCAACTGCTCCACCGCTTCTTCCTGCGTCGTCATGCCTTGCTTTGCCATACAAAGCCGGGGGAACGCAAGATGGATTCCGAATGATCTCGCTACGAAAAAATCAGATTTTTCCCCAGCGCTGGAACAAGCTCGTCAGTTGGGGGATTCAGCTTCCAATTCTCCGCCCCAGCTGCGCCAGCCTTCCTTGAGTTCGAGCAAGGCCCACTCGCCGAGCATCGGGAAAATCCGCTTGGTGTCGCCGCGGGCCAGGGTGAACCCGGGGATGAGCGAGCGGCGGTTGTCATTCATTCTCCCCAACGCGTTCATCCGGCGGCGGCGGCGGGCGATGCAGGCGAAACGCCGGTTATAACACCCCATCAACGCGCTGAAAATCCTCCCGCTCGGCGGCGAGAACGGCGGGGCTAACAAGGCGTCCTCACCGGTATGGAACACCGGCTCGACGACGCCCCAGTAATAAAGGCTGAGGTCGAGGCGGAAGGCGAGTTCCATCAGGTCGTACTCGCCCAGATAGTCGTATTTGTCCTTGTAGAGCGAGCTGAACCAGCGGCGATGGCTGGTGGTGAAATCGCGGTTATGCTTCGCGATTTTTTCGTCCATCGGCATGCCTTCGCGTTGGGCGGTGACGAGGTCCGCGGCGGCGCTGGTGGTGAAGGAAATCCAATCCATGCCAGGACTGTAAAACGGATCCATGAATGCGGCGGCATCACCTACCAGGACGAAGCCGTCGCCGGAAAAGGTCGTGCTGTAATAAGCGAGGTTCTTCCGCCGGTGCACGTCCTCTTCCACAAAGTCGGCACCGGCTAACATTTCGCGGGCCACCGGATGTTTTACGAGGAAATCCTTGAGCCGGTCGCCGAGTCTGCCGCCAGTCTGCGGGAAATCGACGAGGCGCTGGTCGTAAACCACGCCCACGCTCACATCGCCGCCCTTGAGCGGAATGAACCACGCCCACCAGCCGTCGCCGATGATGTGGTTCGTCGCGGTGCCGCGCGTGCCATAGACGGCGGCGGCCCACTTGGGGAATTTTTCCGCCAGCTCGCGGCCATCCCAGTCCTTCACGCCCCGCCATCGAGACCAGACAGCGGCGGTGGGATGCTCGGTATTGGCACGCCACCAGCCCTGTTTGCGGGCGAGAAGGGCATTCACTCCGGAGGCATCGACGAGCCAGCGGGCGTTCAGGTGGAGCCGCCGTTCGCCGTGCTTGACCTCCACCATCTGCTGGCCGCCGGGCACGAGCCGGACGTTGGAAACGATGGCCGGGCGGAGGACGGTCGCCCCGGACTCTTCCGCGCGGCGCAACACTTCCTCGTCGAAGGACGCACGGTCCAACTGATAGGATGGCAGCCGCGCGAGATAGCGCGGCCCGACTTCGGCCGCCTGGTCGAGCGAGGTGACCTTTTCGTTCGCGAACCAGAAGCGCAGGCCCTGTTTGGAAATGTGGCTCTCGTTGAGATAGCGCGTCATGCCCAGCACATGGCCGAGGAACCAGGCACTCACCTCGACGGTGGCCTCGCCCACGCGGCGGGTGAGTTTTTCCGATTTCTCGATGATCAGCACCCGGATGCCGGGATTTTTCCGCAGCAGCAACGTGGCGGTAGCGGCACCCGCCAAAGCCCCGCCGATGACGATGACGTCGTAGGTTTCGGAGGGTTCGCTTTGCATCTGGCGGAGCTTCGGTGGAAAACGGGAAAACGCAATCTCACGGTTGCCAGCCGCGTGGAAT
>JBEDKU010000014.1:0-2944 GCA_041172045.1 Verrucomicrobiota bacterium
GTTTTCTAACTCACTACGAAAATTACCACTACGAGGGCCCGCTCTATCTTTCGCAGGGGAAATCCATCGGCCTGCGCACCGTCCCCACCGTCCGCGACCTGCGCTTCGCCTGGGAGGAAATGCCCCAACAGGTGCTCGACGTGCAGCAGCAGAAAGTCCGCGATTCCCTCCGCACCGCCCTTCTCGGCTGGGCGGAATCCACCGGTGAGGCCAGCGACTACACCGACAACCTCCCGCTCCAGTGCCTCCACCCTGTCGGCCATTGGTATGAAGTCCCGAACCTCCTCCGAAACAGCACCCTCGCCGCCCTTCTCGCCGAACGCCCGCAGCTCCAGACGCTCGTGCTCCACAACATCGACACCGTCGGCATGAACGTGGACCCCGCGCTGCTAGGCCACCACCTCGACAGCGGCGCAGGCCTCAGTTTCGAGGTCATCACCCGCCGCCTCGAAGACCGCGGCGGCGGCCTCGCCCGCGTCAACGGCCGGCCGCAGCTCGTCGAAGGCCTCGCCATGCCGCGAGAGGAGGACGAGTTCAACCTCTCCTACTATAACAGCAACACCTGCTGGATCCAGATCGACGCCCTGTTGGAATCCTTCCAGCTCACCCGCGCCGATCTCAGCGACCTCGACAAGGTCAACACCGCCATCCGCGCCCTCGCCGCGCGGATGCCGACCTACATCACCCTCAAGGACGTCAAAAAGCGCTGGGGTCACGGGCAGGAGGACATTTTCCCCGTCTGCCAGTTCGAAAAACTCTGGGTGGACATGAGCAACCTGCCGTCGCTTGAAACGAAATACATCGCTGTCCCCCGCCTGCGTGGCCAGCAGCTCAAGGATCCCTCGCAGCTCGACGGTTGGCTCCGCGACGGCTCCGCCGCCTATCTGGAAGGGCTGTGCGAGTGGTAAATCAAAAAAATCATTCCTCAGCCGCCAGACTCGCGTTCGACAGATATTCGCAAATCACCGGAATCCGATCGCCGATCGAATCCATTTCCAAAAGTTGCTGCCGCAGGTCCGCCTCGTGAATGAATTGCTGGCTGATGATGTCCGTCATCAAGCCCGGATCATCCGCCCGGTCGAGCAGCGCGAAAACTCCGTTTTGAACTTCTTCCGGCAGTTGGCGCATGGCGTCCTCCACCGCGCCGCGCAGCGTTTTCATGGCGGCTTCCGATTGGCTTTTCGGAGTGAATGTCGAAATCACCGGCTCGATGGTCGCGAACGGATAGTCATGGCCCTCGTGCCACTCGGTGAATTGAACCCGCATCACGCCATGGATTAGCAACTGCGAGGTGCCGTCATCCTGCTCCCGCGACGCCCTCACCAGCCCGATGGTCCCGACCGGGGCCACGAAATCCGCCGGATCTCCGGCCTCGTCACCGGTCAAGCGGGCGACCGCAAAAAAACAATCCCCTTCAAGCGCGTCCTCCAGCATCTGGCGGTAGCGAGGCTCGAAAATATACAGCGGCAGCCCCCCGTGTGGAAACAGCGTGCAGTCGGGCAAAAGCATCACGCCGCAGCGCTCGGGAAGGTGGATACTGGCCATGTTCCTGCGAGAATTACACCACCGTTCGCATGGCGCAAGACAGATAGTTCCCGGAACAAGTGGATATTCGCTTGAAAAATCCCTAAAAACCGTTTTTTCAAACAAGAATCCTCTTCGGCACCGCTCCACGCAAGATTCGCAGAGACCAACATTCTTTACCCCATGATTGAAGTCGAAAACCTGACCAAACAATTCGGCACCAAGCGTGCCGTGGACAACCTCACCTTCACCGTTCAAAAGGGCGAGGTCCTCGGATTCCTCGGGCCGAACGGCGCCGGAAAATCGACCACCATGCGGATGATCACCGGATTCATCCCACCCACCTCTGGCGACGCCAGAGTCTGCGGCATTTCCATCACCGACAATCCCGGCGAGGCGAAAACCAAAATCGGTTACCTGCCGGAATCCGCGCCGCTTTACAACGACATGACCGTCGTCGGATTCCTGAAATTCTGCGCCGCCATCCGCGGCCTCAAAGGCACCGCGAAGAACGACGCAGTCGAGCGCGCCATCGACACCTGTTTCCTCGGCACCGTCGCCAAGCAGTCCATCGACACGCTTTCGAAAGGCTACCGCCACCGCACCTGCCTCGCCCAAGCCCTGCTGCACGACCCCGAAGTTCTGATCCTCGACGAGCCGACCGACGGTCTCGACCCGAACCAGAAGTTCGAAGTCCGTCAGCTCATCAAGCGACTTGGACAAACCAAGGCCATCCTTTTCTCCACCCACATTCTCGAGGAAGTCGAAGCCGCCTGCACTCGCGCGGTCATCGTCGACCGCGGGAAAATCGTCGCCGACGGCACGCCCGCCGAGCTGCTCGCCCAGTCCGAAACCGGCTCCCTCACCGACCTCTTCCGCAAGGTCACCACCCGCGACACCGAAGCCGCCGCCTGAAGTAAAAGCTGAGACGCTGAAATGCTGAAAAGCGGAAAGCGTCTCCTCTCCATTTCAGCTTTTCAGCGTTTCAAAATTTCAGCATTTACCCCAACTCCCATGTCTTCCTGCACCATCTACAAACGCGAGCTTTCCAGCTACTTCTCGCAGCCCACCGCCTACGCGATCATCGTCATTTTCCTACTGTTCTCGCTGGGCCTCACCTTCACCTTCGGCGAGTTCATGCGCGTCGGCGACTCCTCGCTGGAGTGGACCTTCCTGTTCTGGCATCCGTGGGTTTACATGCTGCTTGCCCCGGCCGTCGGCATGAAACTCTGGGCCGACGAACAACGCACCGGCACCATTGAACTGCTAGGCACTTTCCCGGTCTCCACCTGGAGCGCAATCGTCGGGAAATTCCTCGCCGCCGCCACCGTCTGGCTGATCGCCCTCGCCCTGACCTTCCCCATCGTCATCACCGTCAACTACCTCGGCAATCCCGACAACGGCGCGATCTTCGCCGGCT
>JBEDKU010000015.1:0-2887 GCA_041172045.1 Verrucomicrobiota bacterium
GGTGCAACGGACTTCGCGCGGCATTTGTTTGGCCACCTGTTTCGCGGTCTCGATCACTTCGTCGAGAGGGATGACCGGATCGTAGCCGGCGAGGGCCATGTTGGCGCAGGACAGGGCGTTGGCGGCGGCCATCACGTTCTTGCCGAGGCAGGGCGCCTCCACGCGGTTGGCGATGGGGTCACAGATCAGGCCGATCATGCTCTGCATGGCCAGGGAAGCGGCGGCGACCGATTGGGCGAGGGTTCCTCCCGCGAGGGTGACCAGCGCGGCGGCGGCCATGCTGGCGGCGGATCCACCCTCCGCCTGACAGCCGCCCACCTCCGCGGCGAAGGTCCAGCGGGTGGCGATGAAGACGCCGATCAATCCGCTGGCGAGCAGGGCGCGGGCCATCGCCTGCTCGTCGAGATTCATGCTCTCCGCCATGGCCACCACCGCGCCCGGCAAGGCGGCGCAGGCACCGGCGGTGGGCGCGGCGACGATGACGCCCATGGAGCTCTTCACCTCCATCAACGCGGTGACGTAAAGGATGATCCGGTTCAGCGCGCCGCCGTCCAACAGGCTTCCGCTCCGCATCATTTCCTCGAAACGGCCGCACTGGTGGCCCAGCACGCGGTCGTCGTAACAGGTGCCCGCGATGCCCTCCGCGATGGAGGCGCGCACGATGCGCACGATCTCCACCATCTTCGCGACGACCTCGTCCTCGCCCAGGCCGCCGCGCGCCATTTCGTATTGGACGGCCAGCCGCCACAGCGGTGTGCCGCGGCCGGCGTCGCAGGCTAACATTTCCTCACAGCTTCCGAACGGCACCTGCGTTTCCTTGCAGGACAACACCGGCAGCACGGGTGCAAGGCGCTTGACGCATCGCACGCCTTTCAGACCGACGATGATTTCCTCACTGACGAAGCGCGAGGCCTTCACCTCGATCAACTGCCTGCCGTCGGCTTCGAGCAGGAAGACCTCCCCTTCCCCGACATCCGCCTGCAATGCCGCCACCGTCCCGGCCGCGTCTGCCGTGATCCATAACAGGGTCTCGAAATAATCGCCGTGCATCGAGATCCCGAAGCCGTCGATTTCGATGACCTCCATCATCCCGCCGCCGGTGGAGATGGCATGCAGCGTGTGGGTCTCCCGCGGGCCGTGCAGCGTCAGCCGATAGGTGTTCGGATGCGGATCGCCGGCATCGACCGTCTCGATGGCGATGCTCACGCCGGACTCGCGCAGGGCCTGGGGCGAGCCGGGCAGCCGCGGATCCGCCGCATCCCAACCCATCAAGCCGCCGAAGAGGCCCATGTCCGAGCCCTGGGTGTCGTGGGTGTTGGGCAGCGAGCCTTCGCGGTCGAACTCCACCAGCACCTGTTTGAAATCGCCGTCCATCAGATCACGCGCGAGCCTGCCGATGCGCAGCGCGGCGGCGCAATGGGAGCTCGACGGCCCGCGCATCACGGGGCCGATCACGTCGTTGAAGATGCTGACAATCATGGCGATGGCGGGTCCGGACTGGCGGAATCAGGCGACGAAATCGTAGTCGTAGGGCTTGCGCATCTCGCGCGCGACGTAGCGGTTCGCCTCGTCCGAGTGCTCGCCGGTGAAGAGTTCCTTTTCCGGATCCCACACGAGACTGCGCTTGGTCCGCAGCGAGATGGCGCCGAGGTGGCAGACGGTGGCCGAGCGGTGGCCGACCTCGACGTCACAGATCGGGTCCTTGCGCGTGCGCACGCATTCGAAGAAATTCCCCATGTGGTCGTTGCTGAAGTAAAGGTGCTCGGCGTTGTCCGGGAGGGCCTGGCTGAGCAGGTCGCGGTCGTTGGCCTTGATCTCGTCGCGGTTCACCCAGATCCAGCCGTCGCTACCCTCGAAGCGGATGCCGTTGCGCTGGCCGGCTGGATTGATCACCGCGCCGAAAGGGCTGTCGTCCGGGGTGGTGCGCACGTTGAAGACCACGCCGTTCGGATAGGTGAACTTGACCTCGTAGTCGCTGATCGCGGTGAAGCCGTTAGGAACCGGCTCGGTGAGGGCCTTGCTTTCGACGCGGGTGGGCGCCGGCAGGCCGACGGCCCAGTAGCCGATGTCCATGTGGTGCGCGCCCCAGTCGGTCATGGTGCCGCCCGAGTAGTCGTACCAATTCCGGAAGGTGACATGGCAGCGCTCCGGCATGTATTCGGCGGCGGCGGCCTGGCCCTGCCAGAAATCCCAGTCCAGCCCGGCGGGCACCGGCTTGGGGCCGAAGGGGCCGCCGCGCAGGCCGGCGGGCAGCCAGACGGAAACCTCCTTGAGCTTGCCGATCCTGCCGTTCCGCACCAGCTCGCAGGCCATCCGGAAGCGCTGGCTGCTGCGCTGCTGGGTGCCGGTTTGCAGGACCACCTTGTGCTCGCGCACGGCGCGGACCACGTGCTTGCCCTCGTCGATGGTGAGGGTGAGCGGTTTCTCCGAGTAGATGTCCTTGCCGGCCTTGGCGGCGGCGATGTTGACCAGGCTGTGCCAGTGGTCCGGCGTGCCGTTGATGATGGCGTGGATGTCGTCGCGCTCCAGCAGCTTGCGGAAATCCGAGTAGCTGTCGGGCTTTTTGCCATTCTCGCTGAATTTCTCCACCGCGCGGTCCACGTGCGAGCGGTCCACATCGCAGACGGCGAGGATGTCGCCGAAGCGCTTGGCGTTCCGCGCGTCGCCCGAGCCCATGCCGCCGCAGCCGATCAGCGCGACGCCCGGGCGGTCGTTAGCCGAGGGTGGTTTGACCGGGGCGGTGGCTTCCGCGGCGCGCGCCAGCTCACGCTCGACGAACCAGAGTGGCAGACCGGTCGCGGCGGCGGTGGCCATGGTGCGACGGAGGAAGGAGCGGCGGGAAAGCGGGATGATTCTTTTGTTAGCCATGGCAATGGGGAATGAATAG
>JBEDKU010000016.1:0-14005 GCA_041172045.1 Verrucomicrobiota bacterium
TTGATGAAATCAACCGCGCGTTCGGTGTAGCGGGTGGTTAACTGCTCCTGACCTTCGGCGGTGACGTCCGCTGCGATGACTTTGTCCCCCTCGATCAATGGCAACGGTGGATAAACAACGTTCTTTTTCTCCATTCCATGCGGCCACATGTCGTGTGAGTATGGCAAACCGTAATACTCATCAAAGCCATGATGAACGGGTAGAAACGGAGGCAGATGCCCGAGATGCCATTTGCCGGCCATGCCCGTGGCGTAATTCTTCTGTTTGAAGATCTCCGCCAGAGTCGTCTCGTCAGCATTCAATCCATGTCTCACTTTCGGATTGAGCGCGTTGAAGATTCCGATGCGGTTGTTGTAGCAACCGGTGAGCAGCGATGCGCGCGACGCGGAACAAACGGCCTCGGAGACATGGAAGTTGGTGAAGCGCCGTCCCTCGCGGGCAAGTCGGTCGAGATTGGGGGTGGCATAGCGGGTGCAACCAAACGGCCCGATGTCGGCATAGCCCAGATCGTCGCAAAAAATAATCACCACGTTAGGTGGCGACGGAGCGGCATTTGCGGAGGAAGGGAGCACCGCGAGAAGCGCGGACAGTGCGAGCAGTGGAAGAGGTTTCATGGTTTGTTCTTTAAGTTAGGCGACATCTTTCGCCAAGGAGTGGCCCCGCCGATTTGAATGTGCGTGCGAAGCCGCGGCGATAGCTTGGCTGCCACGGCCGGGTGACTTTTTACAAGGTTCTGCTTTTCAAGTGGATCGCTGTTGAGATTGTAGAGTTCCATGGGACGATACGGATCGTTCTGCATCAGTTTCCATCCGTCGCTGATGATGGCCTCGTAGCTTTTTCCGCCGTAGCTCAGGCCTCCCTCGCGGCGGACGAAGTAGAGGTCCCGCGGCTTGCTGATCGTCTTGCCATTGAGGACGGGAAGCAGGCTGACCGCATCCAGCCCGGGAGACGGGGTGACGCCTGCGATTTCGAGGAACGTGGGAAAGATATCGAAATTCAATCCCTGATAGTCGCTGCGGGTGCCTGGCTGGATCCGTCCGGACCAGCGTGCGATGAACGGCACGCGCAAGCCGCCGTCGTAGTGATCCTGTTTTCCGCCGCGCCATGGATCGTTGTTTTGCGCATAGTGAAGCGCGCCTCCGTTGTCGGATGTGAAGACGACGACGGTGTTTTTCTCCACTCCGGCATCCTTGAGAGTCTCTAGCAACTGTCCGATACGATCATCGAGGTGCTCGACGAAGGCCACGTTCATGGCGCGCTTTTCATCGAGGTTGGGCAAACGCTTTCTGACTTTCTCAAGAAATTCGGCGGGCGGTTCGATCGGGAAGTGCGGCGCGTTGTAGGCGAGATAGAGGAAGAACGGTTGTTCCGCCGTGGCTTGTTCACGGACGTAGCCGCAAGCCCAGTCAGTGAAGAGATCCGTGGCGTGGCCCTTCGGATCGATGGTCTCAGAGTTGAGCCGCATGTAGTTTTTGCCATCCCGAAGGTGGGTGGTGTAGCTGTCCATCATGTCGCCGAGAAACCCATGGAAGTGATCGAATCCACGCTCGTTGGGGGTATTGGGCGACTCAAGCCCGAGATGCCATTTTCCAATGAGGGCTGTCTGATAGCCAGCCTTTCGAAGTTCGTCGGCAAGCGTGGGAACGTCCGGTTTGAAATAACCCCAGCTGTCCTCTGGCGCGGTCCGAATCACCCCCGGCACACCGACCCGGTCGGCATGGCACCCGGTGAGCAGCGCGGCTCGCGACGGAGAGCAAACCGTGCAGTTCGCGCGCATCGCGGTAAAGAGCATGCCTTCGGCGGCAAGTCGGTCGATGTTCGGAGTGCTTACGTCGGAGGCACGGTAGCTGGACACATCGCCATAGCCCAGATCATCGGCGTAGATGATCAGGAGATTCGGCTTCGGAGATGCGAATACCGCGGCCTGGAGGCAGAAAAGAAGGATCAGGAACTCCAGCGGGCGCATCGCGTCTCTACGGTGGATTTTGACTTGCACTTACGGGCTGGTTGAAAGGGATCGGGAACGCTTTGAATCGAAGGCCGCACTACTGGGGGCCGAGCTTCTGAAGTGCGAAGGCATAGGCACCGATGGCGACGGCCTCGCTGGTGCCGAGACGGGACATGCCGACACCCACCCGTTGCAGCGGATCATAGGCAAGGCTGCGGTCGCTGCCGGGGACCTTGATGGTGCGGGTTTCCCCCTTTAGGAAAACATCAAGCTGGGCGGGATCTTCGAGATTGAATGCGGCGGAGGCGAGTCGCCGGAATTTATTACCATCGGGGCCGATGTAGGTACTGTTGAGTTCATCCACGAGCGCTGGCAGGAAGAGCGGCCAAGCACCGGAAACGCCGCCGCCGATCACGGCAAGGCCGTCGATGAGGGTGAGCGCGCTTCCGAGGGCGTCGCCAGCGGATTCACCCAGGCGGCGGAAGGCTTCCAACGCGGCCGCATGGTTTCCCCCTTGCTTGCCGTTGGCGATTTCAAAGAGTTCCTTCGGTTCCGGAACCTCGGCGCAAGGGATTCCGGTTAGCCCCGCATAGACCCGGCGCACGGCGCGGATGCAGGCGCCTTCCTCGGCATTCATGGCAGGATGCAACTTGTTGCGCAGCAGCCAGACTTCGCCGGCCATCGAGTTGTCGCCGGTGAAGAGTTCGCCGTTGCGGACGATCCCGCCACCGAGGCCGGTGCCGAGCGTGATGCCGAAGAGATTCTGATAGCGCTTGGGGCTGCCGGCCCTTTCCAACAGGTTGTTGACGTGAGGCAGGAGTCCGCCGATCGCCTCGCCATAGACGAAGAGATCGCCGTCATTGTTGATGAAAACGGGAATGTCGAATTGATCCTCAAGCATCGGGCCGAGGGCCACGCCGCCGCGGAAGCCGGGGAGGTTGCCGAGGTTGCCGATGATGCCGTTTGGATAGTCCGCAGGACCGGGGAACGCGAAGCTGATGGCGGACGGGGGCTCCGGGCAAAGAACTTTCACCCGGGTGAAGCCTTCCACGATGTTGGCGAGGCAGCGGGTGAGGTCATCACCATTGGATAGCAGGGAGACGGTCTCGGTGACGGGCTTGCCGCCGCGCATCGCGGAGAAGCGGAGATTGGTGCCGCCCGCATCGAGCGTCATCACGATTCGGGATTCGCAGGCGAGATCCATGGAGTTTGAAATGAAGGACTGATCCGGGTTGCACGCACAACCCATCAATGGCCCGCGCCGACAGACTTCGCCGAATCGCCCTTTAGCTCATCAGCCCGGGCCCCATAAAAGCCGAAGTAAACGAGGTAGGCATAGCCGACCAAGACGATGGCGAGCGAGGCCCGCACGCCGAAGGCATCCATCAAGGCGCCCTGGATGAGCGGCATGATCGCGCCGCCGACGATCATCATGACCAGCAGTGAACTGCCTTGGCTGGTGTCCTTGCCGAGGCCGCGAATCGAGAGACTGAAGATGTTCGACCACATGATCGAATTGAACAGGCCGATGCCGATGATCGACCAGAGAGCGAATTCACCCTTCGAGCCCATCGAGAACGCAGTGAGCGCCATCGCAACGAGGGCGAACAGACCGACCATTTTCCCGGGATTGGAGCGACCGAGGACGAAGAAGGCAAAGCTCATCACCACCATGCCGACATAAGGAAGAATTGTCATCGGATCGATGTAGTGCCCGTGGGTGAGATTCTCCTTGAAGGTGGCGTTGGCGAAAATCACGCCTGTCGCGCCGATGGCGGCCAGCACCATGAACAAATATTTCCGCGATTGCTGGATGTTGCTGAGGGAGATGGCGCCCATCAGGCGGCCGATCATCGTGCCACCCCAATAGAACGAGAGGAATTTCGCGGAAGTATCCTCGGGCATGCCCATCACGCCGGGATCCATGAGGTAGTTGATCAGGATGCTGCCGACGGTGACCTCGCTACCGACATAAAAGAAGATGGCGAGCCACCCCCAGACGAAGTGCTTGTGGCGGAAGACTTTGACACCAGCCTCGACCTTGCCTTCCTGCCGGAAGTTGGGCAGCGAGATCATTTTGAAAATCACGGCAAGCAGGATGAAGGCGATGCCGAGGCCGACATAAGGGACCTTCACGGCACCCACGCCGCCGGCGCTCGTGTAGAGATCCTTCGAACCGAAAAGCAGGACGCCGCCGATGAGCGGCGTAATCACGTAGCCCAGCGAGTTCAGGCCTTGCGAGAGATTCAGGCGGGACGGCGCGGTTTCCTCGGGCCCGAGGATGGTGACGTAAGGATTGGCCGCGATTTGGATGATGGTGATGCCCGAGCCGAGCACGATCAGCGCGCCCAGGAACAATATATACTGTTTGGTTTCCGCCGCCGGATAGAAAAGCAGGCAGCCGATGCCCGCGATGACAAGACCCAGCACGAGACCGTTTTTATAACCGATCTTGTTGATCGGGTCCCCCTTGGCGGCGGAGATCAGGAAGTAGGCGAGCGAGACCAGGAAATAGGCGCCGAAGAATGCGAACTGAACCAGGTTCGCCTGAAACTGGGTCAGACTGAAGTCCGCCTTGAATTTCGGGATCAAGAGGTCGTTCATGCAGGAAATGAAGCCCCACATGAAGAACAGGGCGGTGACCGTCATGAAGGCGAAGCGATTTTCAGTGCGGGCGGGTGTTTTTGTCATCGGATTGGTTTTGGAAAGTGGTTGGAGTCTTCAGCGGCGGCTGACTTTGATTGGCCCGAAGAGAGATCTCCGGTGCGGTGTCGGATTTTTGAGGGCACCCCCCCTCAGCCAGCGTGGTGAGCCCGAGGCTCAGTAAATCGACCCTCTCCTGGCCGATCCAGGCGTCCAGCAGCCCGCCGGGCAAGCTGAAGATCGCGAAGGCGATAAAAACGTAGACCGGCATCAGCGTGGCAACGAAGGACGACAGCTGGAACTTGATTTTCAAGGCGTCCGACCAGGGGCCGTGGCATCGGCGCCCTCCACTAGGAGAAATGACACGTAAACAGGAAGGGTTTTGAATTTCATGATGAGGAGTGAGATGAGGATCGTCCCCTTTCTACTGAAATCTGTATAGTCCTCATTGTGATGACACGGGCCGCCCTATTTTCACCCTCACCTCGGCACCACTTCTGCCGACGGCTCCGAATTCCACGGGACATAGTCGGCTTCCACCGGAGTTTCAACCCAGCTATCAACAATGCGTGCTCTGAAAAACTGGAGCCCGGCATGTGGGCTGTCGCCTTCTGCAAGCGACGCGGTGTCATCCCGCTGTCCGTGTTCTACTAAAGGAGCCTTGGGTGGCAGTTCCATTGATTCCAAGACCCAGATGACGACTACCTGTGGGCCTCCGACATCTGGGCGCCCCCCCCGGAACGCGGTCCCTGCCAATCGATGCTCTCCACCGCTGCCTCGCCATTGATGCCCCCCACTCCCGACCGGATGCCTGCCTCGCTCAGATCTGAGGTGATGGCGGAAATTCTGGTCGATTCCATGCGCTGGAACCTCTAGCCTTTGATAGGAATACTGACGGTCACGCGGTTGAGTCAGTCACCTCCGGGAGATCATGGACTGGATCGACCAACTTTATCTGGACGAGTTCTGCCTCAATTGCCAGCGGCGTTCGGTTTGCCCGGATCCGATTGCATGACGCGGTCCTCTCCCTGAAGCCCTGCGGCGTGTCCCGTGATTATTGCCAGGATGTTTGCACATCAGATTTTCAACACCGGAGATTTTGAATGAATCGCCCGCCATAGCCTGTCTCAATCACGATGAATGCACTTCTCCTCCCCGCCCTGCTCTCGTTCGCTTTGTCCCTAATGTCCCCGGCCCAAAACTGCCGGGAGGTGACCCGTGACGCCTCCGGACGGATTGTCCAGACCATCGACCGCCAGAAGATTACGGGCGGCACCGTGCAGGCCACTACGCGGGACGCCTCGGGACGGATCATCGGCACCGCCACCACATCCCCGAATGCCAGCCTCTCCGGATCATTCACCGGCACCCAGCGCGACCAATCCGGCCGGCTCACAGGCGGCAGCACGGGCAGCGGGAAATGCCGAGGCATCGGGGTGGTTCCTGCTTCGCCGCCGGGACTCAAGAAGTAGGTGCCCCCTCGGCATTCCGACGCAGAAGGTGACGCCACTGTGACGTGGGCCGACCCGCAGCGGCCACATGCCATGCTTGAAGGAAACCAGCCCCACACATATCCTCACGCGGTGAATGCCAAACTCGTTGAACGGCTTGCCCGTCTGGAACCCCGGGACTCGCTAGGGATCGCCCAAGACGCCGGTGACTTCGTCCAGATTCATTCCAACTCAGCATTCGGATGGCATATCGCCCGCGCTTTCGCCCGAGCCAGGTTGAGGTTCCCGGTTACCGTGATCGGGCGAGATCACTGGCTTTTCAGTGCTTACTTGATGCACTTGGATCCAGTCGCTTACCGCCGCGGCGACATCGAAACCGCATTCCAAATCTCCCAGCAGCCCGGCCTATCAGCCAAGCTCAAGGCCATGCTCATGACAGGCTTGGGCGATCCGATCGACGCCCACCTCAACCTTGTCGCAGAGAAGACCGGGATTCCGAGGCTTACGGTCGAGGCTTTCGAAATCTTGTTTTTCAACGTCCTCGACCGCCACCAGGATGGACTGTATCTTTCAAGTTTGGCTTACCCGGACGGATGTCTCGTCGAGCTCGACGAAGACTACTTCGAAACCACGCCGATCGCGGACCTGATTCTCCGGGCCGCTTACAACCACCGGGACATCGAACTTGTTTCCCGTCTGGCTGGCATGACGGAGGCCGACTGCAAGAAGGAGCTCACCGCCTTGCGCAACCTTGAGGCCAAGCTGGAGGCCCGGATCTTCGGTAACGCCCAGCTTATCGCCCAGACCGGTTTACTAAATCAACCCAGCGTCGGACTGCAGCGTGCCACCCAACTGCTTGCTTCCGGCCGCTCTCGAAAGAGCAAAACCGCTGAGGCGGAAAGCCAAACACCTCATGACATCGCCGGCGAACTAGCCGCCGCTCTCGCCGCCATCCCGCCGATCACAGACGCCGACCGCCGGGAATTGCGCGCTGCCGCACGTCCCAGCCGATCCTACTTGCACGACGATGAAGGCAATATCACGGCGTGCGATTTTTCCGACGTGGTGCCACCTGCTTCGCAAGCCGTCGCTGGCCCTCCTGAACCGCTGGTAATGTTTCCCGAGCCCATCACTGCGATCTGGCGGAATAAGGACTTCGACCAGCCGGTCACTCTAATAGGCCGGATGTCTGCGCCTGGATTCGCTGACCATTATCTGACCGCAGGTAAGAATGGGATTCCAGTATCCGAAGTGTTCTTTGAAAACTAGGCCGGCGCAGCGTGGGCACCTACCACCGTGGGATGAGGAGCGGCCCATTATGTCCTGCGCATTCACCTCACCGACACGCTTGTCAGTGCCACCGCAGCGCTTCGCGGTGCCGTAGCGACCGCTTTGCGTTAATCTGCGACCGCATGCAATGGATGCGGCAAATGCAGCGGGGTATTCTGCGTTGACCTCTATTTACTGTATCAACCTCCTCACCCATCATTTTGGACTGGGAACAGTCAACAAGCCCGGTGGCAGCATTCCTAACACCCGAAGGATCCATGTTCAGACCTCGACGTATGGGCCGCGGATTTTTTTCACAGCCTGCCCTACCGGGAGCATCAGTTCCCACTTGTCGTTCGCGACACGACGGGCAACCCCCAACCGGTCGTAAAGTTCGAGCACCCTGCGGCAATCACCCGAGAGCAGGCGGTTCGTCTTGCGGACGAGCTCTCGCGCATTCAAGGGGCCGTCCTCCAATTTGGATAGCAGCTTGATTGCCAGGTCCAGATCCTTGGCATCCCGTTCGGTCTGTGTGAGCTGTTCGCGACAATTCACCATCCGCATTACCAGAAACTTGGCCAACACAAGGGTATCGGTGTCAGTCCACCTCTTTTGCTCGCCCCTCCGCCCCGGTGACAGCAAGAGCAGTCCGGTAACCAATGTCGCAAACAGCGGTCGTGCTGCGCGAGTTAGGCCCGGGCATCTCGGTTCGAACTTCTGAAGAAGTGCCACCCACTCCCGTTGGCGCGGGGGCCAAGCGTAGCGGATCATCATCGGATCAGTTTGCCGGTAATCCAGCCTCCGAGCCCACGCGATCTCCAAGGCCTCGGTGTAGTTTAGATGCGTCGCGTAGGGTGCTGAAGAACTCCCGTGTTCCTGCTGAGACGACAACTCACCACTCTTGCCATCGACGAGCCACAGCAGATTGGCCAGCAGGCTGTCGTCGCCATCCCCAACCGACCGAGCCAACTTGGCCGCCGTACAGGAGGCAGCGACATGCCCCCGGATGTGAACCGGCCCGGCCACACCATCTGCGATACTGGTGCCCTGCAAAACAGAAAGCAGTATGCTCTCCAACCGTTCCGCCTCAGGGCCATCCGGCAACTCCGCCCGGACAAATGGGTAACGGCAATGCGCCCGCGACAACTGTTTCGCCAAACCAGCAGCGGTCCCAGCATCCAGAAACACCGCCGGGGTAGACTTGAGCTCGCCGGGGCCTTGATTACGGCACAGAGCAAGAAGAAGCCTGAACACAGAGCTGTTACTCTCAGACGCGAAGCCTTTGATCTCCAAATCCAGTTTGGCCAAACCAGAGGGATTTTCAGCCGGTGCCGGCGGACGGTGTCGGCAAAGCTCAGACGGCGGCATGGCAGCAAGCGTGGCGTCGTAGTGGGTCGCATCTGCCGCGATGTGATCGACAAGGTTGTTCTGAAGCCGGGCAAGCGGAGCGATCACCTTCTCGGTGATGAGGGAGTTCGTCAGTCCGCCGATCAAGGCGAAGCTGACGCCGACTGTCAGGCGACTGCCGTCGTCTGAAACCAAGCACGCTCCGGGCGGATACGAATTGGCCAGCGCGATGCATTTGGCCGCGAGAATATTGGCCCCGGCCGCCATATCGCCTTCGCCCAGCGATTCGGCGTCGAAAACCTGTAGCAGGCGGAGGAGCGGGGCGGTGGTGGCGGTGGTTAAATTGGCTGTCATGTCCGGCAGGCGTAATCATCGGCAGTGACACCCTGTGGCTGTGATCTTACGCACAGGTTGTGATTGCCTTATGAAATAAGTATGACCTTAATCATTTGTAGATTCCATGAAAAAAGTAGGAAATTATTCAAATCGAGGCGGTGCACGCCCTGGTGCAGGAAGGCCGTCGGGACAGACCAAGATCAAGACATCCGTGTCGATCGACGAGACGACATTGAGGGCGGCACTCGCCAAGTGGGGTGGCAAGTTGTCGCCGCTCGTTGAGATTCTTCTGCGTGACTACGCCGAGAGCAAGCGCCTTGAGTGATCCGGTCATCGCCCTCCTGTCCAACTTGGTGAGAAAAAGCGCGGCACGTCCATGCACCAGGTCGGACACGCTGTCGCACTTCAGCAGGTAGCCGCCTTCTGATCATCAGGCGACACGGTTGACGATCCATTCCTCGTCACTAGCACGCACCGCGATGCATCGTGCGAGGTAAAAAAGCAGCAATGCCACCGGGAAGCCAAGTGACTGAACGGGCACTTGTGCCACACTGCGCAGAAAAGAGCTATACCGCCAAATAACGGCACCATAGCGCTACCACTTCGATTCCACCCCCAACAAAAAGGGAGCCTTTCGGCTCCCTAAGTCGTTGACTTTGAAAATGGTGGGTAGAGATGGATTCGAACCAACGTAAGCTTTCGCTAGCAGATTTACAGTCTGCCCCCTTTAGCCACTCGGGCATCTACCCATTCCGCTTGTCGCGGGGCGGATGTATGAGGAACCGCGCCGGACCTGACAAGGAAAACCTTGTCCGGACTGGAAAAACTTTCGGACCCGCAAAGGATCCAGGCCGGAGAAAACCCATCAATCCTCCGGTGGACGGCGCTCGGAGCCTACCAAACCCGCCATCGAGAGGGTCATGAGAAGCCGTGCTGGCCGGATCCTGCCGGAAATCCGGAAAAACATCCGCCGCACGGGGGTGAGCCATTCGTAATCGGATTGAAACCAAGGGGTCAGCCAGCGGGTGGCGAGTTGGTAGTAGCGGAGGGCCAGCCGACGGCGACGCTGATACAGTGCCAATGCCTGCGGAAGCGGCTGCCGGGCGATGCAGGCGGCCAGACAGGAGGCATCTGCCAAGGCGAGATTCACGCCCTGTCCAAGCTGCGGACTCATGGCGTGGGCGGCGTCGCCAAGGACGACGATGCCATCGCCATACCACCGACTCATTCTCACATCGCCATATCGCGCGGTGAGAACTTGGTCCCAAGCGCTGATTTGATCCAACAAACTCTGCGACTTCGGACACAGCGCGAGAATTTCCTGTTTCCACTCTTCAAGCGGCCTGCGCCTCCACGTGGCGTCGTCCTCGATCCGGATGCTCCAGAACAAACTGACCAACGGTTCTCCCCCATCAAGATCGCGACCGGTGGCAAGAAAACCGGCGAGCTTCCGGGTGCCGTGGACGACCTGGTAAAGCTCGTTTTCCGGGAAAACCCCGTCGTTCGTGCCGATAAACCAATGCGCGCCCCACGGATAGCCGCGGTTCACACCGCGGGTTCCGGCAAGATCGCGGAGTTTGGAACGCGCTCCATCCGCCACGACCAGAAGGTCGAAGCCATCACATTCCTTTCCATCGGCCGAGCGGAGTCGCCACTGGTCTTCCGAACGTGAAATTTCATCGATTTCCCAGCCCCAGCGGACATCGACACCGGCCTCGCCCATCGCCTTGAGCAAATGATGCAACAGGACAGGCCGGTGCAGTCCCGCGCCGAAACTCCCGTGCCCGATCTCGCGATAATGCAAATCCAATAGCGTGTCCCCGCCGGCATCCAGCACATGCAGCCGGTCAACCTTCGCGGCGTGGGCCAGCACGTCCTCCAGGATGCCCAGCTCCTTCAAGACCACCATGCCGGACGGTTGCAGCAGGAAACCCGCGCCCACCGCCTTGCACTCGTCCGCCCGCTCGAACAGGACCACCTCGTGTCCCTGCCGACTCAAAAGCACCGCGGCAGCCGGCCCGGCGGTGCCGCAGCCGATGATCGCGATGCGGAGCGGGCGCGCGTTCACCACAGTCCGTAGTTGCCGGTGCGCATGATGTAGAGGCCCATGAGAAAATTGGCGGTGCCGTGCATGATGACACAGGCGCCCAGGTTCTTGCTCCAGACGCAGAGTAGGTAGGTTAGACTTCCGTAAACGAAAGCCCCTGCATAATCCAGAGGCGAGTGGGCGAGCATGAAAAGCCCGGTCACGATCCCATACGACATCCAGCGGGCGCGGCCGAAGGGTTGCTTCCAATAGTCCCCTTCCCAATCACAAACAAAGCGCATCAGGAAACCGCGCCAGAAAATTTCCTCGACCAGCGCGACGATCACCGCCGCCCGGAAGAAGCGGAAAACCAGCGAACTCCAATAAGCGACCGGGTTCTGGAACAGCCCGGGATCGAAGCCTTCCCTGCGCTCCGCGAAACCTAGCAACTTCAGAACACCCTCGGCTTTCCCAGTCATGCCCCACGCTTGATAGAGCACGGTGGGCATCAGCCAGAAGCCGATGCCGACCGCGCCGAAAACGACGCCGGCCAGCGCCCACTTCCAGGACCAGCTGAAAGCATAAAACCGCCGGTAATGCAGCAGCACTCCCAAGGTAACAAGCGTCTGGACCGGATAGATGAACTGCGCCGGATCCTGCCGCCACCATGGGGCGTCGGGGTGTTTCCACTCGATGAACCCGCCGACGAGCTGCAGCAGGATCATGAACCCCATGAAGACCACAAACGGCGCCACGTGCGCCCGCGTGAGCTGCTCGGGGTCGCCGGTCTGTGGCTGCGCGCTCATGAACGTTAGAGCCGTCCGACGAAGCGCTCGATCTTGTCCGTCGCCGTCCGGATGTCGTCGAACGCCGTGGCATAACAGCAGCGCAGGAAGCCCTCGCCGGAGGGTCCGAAGGCGCTGCCCGGCACGCAGGCGACGCTTTCTTCTTCCAGCAGCTTCATGGCAAACTCCTTGCTCGTTAGGCCGGTGCTGCGGATGTCCGGGAAGACGTAAAACGCGCCGCCCGGCGTGTGGCAGTCGAGACCGATTTCATTGAGCCGCTTCACCAGGAAATCGCGGCGCTGGTGATAGCTGTCGCGCATTGCGATCATCGACGGCTGGCCGTGCTCGAGCGCTTCGATCGCGGCGTTCTGGCTCATGATCGGCGCGCAGAGCATCGCGTACTGGTGGATTTTCATCATCGCCTCGATGATCGGCTGCGGCGCGCAGGCATAGCCGAGGCGGAAGCCGGTCATGGCGAAGGCTTTGGAAAATCCGTGCAGCAGGATGGTGCGCTCCTTCATCCCCGGCAGCGAGGCGATGGAGACGTGCGGCTCGTCCGCATCGTAGCGGAGCTCGCTGTAGATCTCGTCGGTCATCACGATGAGGTCGTGTTCGATGGCGAGTTTCGCGATGCCTTCCAGGTCGGCGCGCGAGGCGCAGGCCCCGGTCGGATTCGTGGGAAAATTGATGAAAATGATCCGCGTCTTCGGCGTGATGGCGGCGGCCACAGCTTCCGGCTTCAGCGAAAATTCGTCCTCCTTGGTGGTGACCACCGGAACCGCGACGCCGTGCGCCATGACGATGCTCGGGCTGTAGGACACGTAACAGGGCTCGTGGAAAATCACCTCGTCGCCGGGGTTGAGCAGCGCGCGCAGGGCGATGTCGATGGCCTCGGACACGCCGACGGTGACGAGGATTTCCTTCGCCGGGTCATACTCCACGTGGAAAAACTTCTCCACGTAGCGGGAAATCGATTTGCGCAGCGAGAGCAGCCCGAGATTCGACGTGTAGGTCGTCTGGCCCTTTTCCAGCGAATAGATGGCCGCCTCGCGAATGTGCCATGGAGTGACGAAGTCAGGCTCGCCGACGCCCAGCGAGATCACGTCGTCGCGGCCTTGTACGAGTTCGAAAAAGTCGCGAATGCCCGAGCGCGGGATCGAGGCGACGTTGGTTGCGATTTTCGCGGTGTAGTCCATGGCAAGCACCGCCATCCGGCGGGGGCGGGAATATCAGCGGGATGAACGGCTTACGTCAATCCCGGGAGCGGGGTTTTATTCGGCCCGCCGAAATCGCGCCGCCAATCCCCCGGTGATGCCAAACGCGGCGTCTTTTTTAGAAATTTGCCGTGCGACCCGGGAAAAAATCCGCCTAAATCCCCGCGGACCCGGGCTTAGAGCCACTCCCTTTTACCCCTTTTTAAAATGTCTTCGGCTGCCATTCAAATCATTCACAAAGAACGTCTTCCAACCACCGGCTGCCTCGTTATTCCCGGGCGGCTCGACTTCGAGTTCATCCCGCATTTTGAAAAACTTTTCGCCGGGCGCAAGGTCACCTGGCTGATTGAGGAATCCGCCACCCTTGATCCGGCGGTCCGCGGCTATCTGGAAAAGTCCGGTTCCGGCGCGATGTTCGCCGCCGACGACGCCGCACCTGCTGCCGCCGGAAGCCAGCTCAAGCCCTATCTCGCCGACGGCGGCGTGCTCATTTTCGTCCCCGGTCGGGCCACGGTCCGGCACGGCACGGCATGTCACATCCCGTCGGCGCATTTGAAGGCGATGTGCGCCTTCGGGCTGCCCGTTCTCCCGATCGCCGCCGACTGCCCGCGGGAATCCAGCCTCTCGATCGAGCGCCCGTCGTCGCTGCCTACCGCGGTGATTTCCATCGGCAAAATCATTCCCAGCGAAACCGCCGGCGTCGCCACCTACCAGCAGGGCCTGCTCGAAGCGAACGAGGAAGCCTACAGCCTGCGCACGCTTTTCAGCGGATCGCTCGCCATGGCACTGCTCGAAGGGCTGAAAAAACATGGCTCGAAGAACCGGATTCTCGACGGTTCCGACGATTCCGAGCTCGGCTTCGACAAAATCCTCGCCGCCGCCATCGTCTTCTCCAAATTCCTCAAGGAAGAAACCGACAAGCCTCGCATCGCCATCGTCCTGCCTCCCGGCAAAGCCGGACTCATCGCCAACCTCGCGGTGTTGTT
>JBEDKU010000017.1:0-3440 GCA_041172045.1 Verrucomicrobiota bacterium
GCAGGATCAACCTTTTTCCAGAGTGCCAGCGGGGCGAACACCTGGATGTTTATCACCAACGGCGGCAACGTTGGCGTTAACACCACCAGTCCGGATGTCAAATTCTCGGTAGCAGGTGGGATTCGCGCCGGCGGGGGTGTCGGGACCTGGCCGTATCCAGGCGGCTATTCGTTTGCCTCACCAGGGGATAGCGACGGCGGCATGTTCAGCCCGTCGGACGGCACCCTCACCTGGCTGACGGATGGTAGCGAAAAAATGCGCCTTTCCTCGGGCGGTCGCCTCGGCATTGGCACGACCAGCCCGCTCGCTCAACTGCACGTTGCAGGTTCCACCAGCCTCACGTTCAACCAGCAGGGAGTCCTGGACAATGGCGGTGGGCACGATACCAACAACGGGAACCATGTCGAAAGTATTGGCATTTATTGCGACAACCGGATCGCGGCATCGGCGTTCGATTCCTTCTCCGACTCCCGAATCAAAACCGATCTGTTAGTGACGGACAATGCCGCCGACCTGGAGGTTCTGCTGGGAATCCAAATCACCGACTATCATTACAAGGATACTGCGATGCACGGCATCCGCCCGCAGAAAAAGGTGATTGCCCAACAAGTTGAGTCGGTGTTTCCACAGGCGGTGACGCAAAAGGCCGGGATCATTCCGGACATCCTCACGGGTGCCAAGACGAGGGATGGCTGGGTGATGCTGGTCAGCGACCTCAAGGTAGGCGACAAGGTCCGCTTGCTGGCAGACAAGGAATCCCTCGTGCAGGAAGTTCTCGAAGTGCGGGTCGGTGCCTTTCGGACGGCTTTCACTGCCAAGGGCGCTGACGTCTTCGTGTATGGCCGCGAGGTCGATGATTTACGTTCGGTGGACTATGACGCCATTGCCATGCTCAACGTCTCCGCCACCCAGCAGCTTGCCAAAAAGCTCGAGGATAAGGAGGCCGTGATCGCCGCCCTCGAAGCGCGTTTGAGCGCCCTCGAACAGCGGGCTTCCAGCACCAAGTGAGCGGCCTAACCGACCGAACGATACTCGCATTCAACGCAATTTCCCATGAACTGGATTTCAGGTGATTCAATGGCGACGCGCCGGCTACGGCGGCTTGCCGCATGCTTGCTGGTCGGGCTGGCGGGCTGTTCCAGTCTGCTGGCGCAGTATGAGCTCAAAAGCGGGGTTTATAACCGCCTGAGCCAGCGCATCCCCGCGAACAACACCGGGAAAATCGCGCCCGTCGGACCGAACGGGACGCCGCTTGGCGATCCGACCATCCTGCCGCAGTATTCCAACGTGGTCGAGTCGGCAGGCAGTGCCGGACCGATCAGCTCGGGCTATCCGAAAAGCACCAACGGCGTCAAGCTGAGCCTCGCCAGCGTGGGCACCAGCTTTTCCTCGGGCGTGCCGCGGTATTTTTATGGCGATCAAATCGTGCCCCCTGTCGCGATCACCAGCACCGGAGGCACGCAGACCGCCATCGCCTCGCCATCGACCTACTGGCGGGCGGAACCGGTGGCAGCGGGCGAGGTTCTCACCAATCCGAGCGGTACTCCCGCCAAGGACTATCGCACCGGTGAATCCGCGGCGATTGCGCCGCTCGCGACAGGGGTGCTTCCCAGTTATTATTTCAGCCCGCATGCGAACGTCGTGTTTGCGAATTCCCCGGGGACTGTCGAGATCACCTGGCGTTCGGCCGTGCCGGATCCCACGAGTAACAGCTATGTTTTCTACAAGGAGCGCTTCAACGTCTCCTCCGCGACCTCCACGCCGGTGCGGACGATTTTCTGGACGGAAAAAAGTTACAACGGACCACGGGTGGCGATTCCCTCCGGCCGGATTGTCACGGTGAACCCGGTCTACAGCAACGTCTTCCCGGAGACGGTCGCCACCGAATATGTGGTGGCTGGCAGTTCCAGTGCCGACCCCAACGCCGAGGCGACCCAGGTCCTGCGCACGCTCTGGTATGAGAAGTCCAACGGCATCGGCGAGCTGCACGCCTACAATCAGGTAGGCAGAATCCTCGTCGAATATCTGGGCGCGCTCCGCGAAGACGGCACCCATGAGTTCCTCGGTGCCGACATCGTCAGTGTCGAGCAGGCGGCGGTTCCGAAAACCATCACCACCTATCTCGGCAACGAGATCCGGCCCGAGCCCGACGAGGATCTCACCGCCGTGCCGGTCACCTCGAGTTCCACCACCGATGTCGCCTATTACGGCTCCAATCCCCGGCCGGATGGCAGCCTCGCCTACTACGCGGAGCGGGAAAATGACATCGAGGACCGGGTCTCGTTTTATTGGCTCGAGAATCACGACGCGGAAATCGCCCTCACCGCGGGGGCTTCTCCCGGACTGTCGATTGACTGGCCGAAGTATCTCAACAAATACCTCCAGTTCTGGCCGGATGACATCACCGAGTTCGCCTCATCCACCGTCGCCCAGGGCGGCAGCTCGACGGCTACCGGAACCGGCCTGAAATTTGAAGGCGGAAAAATCCCCAAGATCATCTATCAGGATGATCCGAACGGTGCCGAATCGGTGATTGATACCGTCAGCCAGCGTTTGATCGTCGGACTGGGGGCCACCCAGGACCAGCAGAACCGCACGCTGTTGAAATTCACCGGCGACAACGGCGGAATCTGGTATGTGCGAATGGTCACCCAGTCGGAAGACCGCAGCTCCTATCAGGAAGGCGATGGCGGCAGCGCGCTGACGGGATCAGCCTATGTCGGGGAGCGCATCAACCCGCCGTCCTCGGCCTACACGCTGGCCGGCTACGTTTCCAAAGGCACCTCGCATTCGCCAAATGCCTACATCAATCCGTTCGCGGAGGGAGTCGAGGCGGCGGAAAAAGGCGCCATCATCCCGGTCAACGCCCTGCCAGGATCCGCCAACCAGTTGGCGGTGTGGTGGTTCAAGAAGATCGAGGCCCCGAGCGCGGAGTTTTCCGACTTTTATGTGCCGGCGAAGATCGGCCGCTACTCGGTGGCCTACCGGACCTCCGGGGAGTTGGCATCGGAGAATTTCGACAGCGGAGCCACCGGATGGACGAGCAACACCACCAGCACCGCCGTCGGCGTGAGCGGCAAATACCTCGGCCCCTACGCTACCGGCACCTCGCCCTCGACCCAGAAAACCTTTTCCATGGGAGCCGATGATGGGAACCAAGCGACCGTTTCGTTCGTCTTCAATCGTCTCGACTCCTGGGACGGCGAGGTTTTCAAGGTCCTGATCAACGGCAATGTGGTGCTCCAGAAGAGCTTCGCTTACCCGCAAGTCACCACTCCGGTTTCGGGAGTCTCCCTTTTCGGGTTTGTCACCTACAACTGGACCATCACACCGGTGTCCGGCGGTTACTTCAATTTCTACGGCAACAGCAGTTGGCTTGACCAAAGTTTCAACGTGGTCATCACCGCGAGTTCCGCGGGCGGTGACGCGGCGTCGTCGCT
>JBEDKU010000018.1:0-3669 GCA_041172045.1 Verrucomicrobiota bacterium
TTGAATGCCAGTTTCAGGGACGAGGGATGATTCATGGAAATCGATGATGTGATGACGCAGGGATGCCGCTTCGAAACGTTCTGCCGAGACAACGGGCCACTACCGATCGCGGGAGGTCACAGCGGGCCCCAGCGCCCGTCTAGCCTCCGCAGGTGAAACAAGGTGAAATCCACTCCGCAAATCTTCCGAATGGCGATCCGGAGCCGGCCTCCCGGGCGCTCTCGCGGCGTTCTCAGTCGAGGTGGATTCCCGCCGCGCGCAGCGCGCCGAAGATCTGCTCCAGGTAGCTCGCATGCCACTGGGTGCCGATCGTTTCGCGCCAGCGGGACGGGAAATCCGGAAATGCCTCCAGCACTCGCCGCCACTCCAGCGCGGCCTCCTCGCGATCCCCTTCCAGCGCCGCGCACGCGGCGAGCACCAGCGGGGCCGCCCAGCCCCAGGACACCCCGAACCGGGCCAGCTCGGCCCGCGTCTCCGCCAGGTCCCCACTCGCCAGAGCGCCCAGGGCAAGACTCAGGTGCACCAGCCGCGGGTAATCGGTGGTTTGGCGGCAATACCGTTCAAGCATCTCGCGGCCCAACTCCAGCTCCAGCGCCTGGTTGAAAAGCAGGGCTCCCATGCCGCCGAGCAGCAGCAACTGGCTTTCAGGCTCACGCGCCGTGCGTTTGGCCATTTCCACGAGCACGGTGCGCCGGCCGTCGAGCATGGCGGAGATGGCGAGCGAAAACCTCGACCACGGGTCCTCGGGATCGAGACGGGCAGCCTGCGCCGCCAGCTGGCGGATTTCGTTCCTGTCCAAGGGCTCCCGCCAGCGGGGCTCGCAGCCGCAGGCGGCGTTGAGCAGCATCGCCAGACTCGCCGGCACCGCCGCGTCCTGGGTTTCCGCGCAGGCTTCCCGCAGGGTTCTGACAATCAGCGGGAGATCCTCAAACTGGTAGTGGGTGAGATACTGGCGGGCCAGGATCACCGCCTCGAACGCCGAGATCCGCTCGCGTGGGTGGGTCCGGACGGTTTTGGAAATGTGGCTGCAAATCGGTCCCCAGTCATTGGAGACGCGGGACACGATGGCGCGGGCCAGGTTGCGGGCCAGGTTGCCGGAGACCGTTTCCCGTTCCAGACAGCCACGGGCCGCCCAGAGCTGACTCCCGGAATCTCCGCCGAGAAGGCGGAGATTGAAGACGACCGTCCCGTCCTGCTCGCTCACGCCACCCGCAATCAGGAAATCCAATTTCAGACCGCGCGCGAGCTCCACGGCGCCTCCGTCCGCCATCCGCTGCGGGCTGAGCGCCAGGGGTCCCCGCGGTTCCACCAGATCCTGCACGTCCAGCGCCAGCATGATTTCCTCGCTCACCACACGGCTGAACCCGGAGTCGGCGGATGGCAGGCCGCTGGTGTCGAATTCCAGGACCCCGAGCGACGGGCGGCGGGCCGGCACCACGCGCGAGGAAGCCTCTTCCGCGCCGGCAAGCAGCAGGCCGTAGCCTTTCCGCGCCATGCGGATGCTGCACTCGCCCTCCGCAGGTGCCAGGTCCGCGAGGATCTTCCGCAGGCGTTTTGCGTTGGCGCGCACCAGGGTGTTGATCGACGTATCGAACGCCTCCCCGATTCCATAACACTCAAAAGCAATGCGGTATTGTGAAACCAAGTCGCCGCGCCCCGCGAGGGTTTCTTCAAACAAATAGCGCAACAACTTCCGGAGTTTGGTCGCTCCCGCCAGAGGCAGGCTGCGTTCCAGACGGGCCAGCTCCGCCCGCAACGACCGTTCCCGCCAGGAACCGGCCGGCCTCTCACGGATTGGGATTGCGGAAGGGGTCATGGGCGGGCTCTTCAAACATCAGGGGCCGACCGTCGCCCGGCGCGGCCGGCCACCGGCAGCAGGGTTTCGAAAGACACACGTTTCAATCCTGAAAAACGAAGCCACCGCCCCCCGGCCAAACAAGCCGGATTTCCAGAAACCCCGGGTCCTTCATGCAATTTTTGCGCATGTCCGCCCGCACCCTGCACAGGCGGAGCAAGCGCTTGCCGAGGTCGCCGCTCCGCGCGATCGGAGCGTCCATCCCGTTGCAAACACGACCCCGGAGCCGCTCCGCTCGCTAGGCAGGATTTGGGGTGGCGAAGCCCCCAGTCGGCCTGTCGCGCGTCGGCGGGACGGGCGGAGACGCCCGCGATCCGACAGACTGAAACCACCGGATGTCGAGGACTTCACCGTGAAACGGGGAGGGCATCATTGGCACTGGATGAACAACCCACTCACGAAGAAACAAATGGCGGGTGCCGCCCCCGTCAGGTTCCGCGTGTCCGGTTTTTCACCGCTACGATTCGGAAGTCCGGCGCGGGCCCGCGCCTGATCCCTTTTCACGCAGCTCCCCCGGTCACACGTAGCCGCGGCTCAGGGCCTGGCGCAGCGCCTGCTTGCGGTTGTTGACGTGCAGCTTGCTGTAAATGTTGCGGATATGGCTGTGCACCGTGTGGCGGCTGATGTTCATGCCGTCGGCGATTTCATCATAGGTACTGCCCCGCGCGAAACTCCGCAGCACTTCCAGTTCCCGGCTCGTCAGGTCCTCCTCGGGGGCCGCCCGCGCGGCGGCATCGGTCTCCCGGAACCACGCGATCAGGTGGCCGGCCACCGCCGGGCTGACCGGGGTTTCTCCGCCGTGGATCGCGCGGATGGAGGCGACCAACTCGGGCGCCGGCATCCCTTTGACGAGGTAGCCGGAGGCACCTGCGCGCAGGGCCTCGAACAGGCTGTCACGCTGCTCATGGACGGTGTGCGCCAGGGCCAGCAACCCCGGAGCCTGCCCGCGGGCCACCGCGATCAACTGCGGCCCGCTCAATCCCGGGAGATCCAGATCCGTCAACAGCACGTCCACCGCCTGCCAGTCCGTCTCTTCCAGCGCCGCCTCCGCCGTCTCATGGGCACCCACCAGGCGAATGCCGTCCGCCGCCGCGAACAGCCGCCGCAGGGTTGCCAGCATTTCCGGATCATCTTCCACAAGCACGAGACGAATCATGCCTTTTCATGGCCACCTCCCCAGGCGTTGGCAAGATCGCGGATTGGGGTTTTTTTGGCGATGCCGTGCAGGCTCACCGGCAGCGGAATGATGAATCGAAGCGTGGTGCCGGAGCTCCGGCGGATCCTGACGCGGCCACCCAGCTCCTCGCAGCGGCGGCGCATGTTGGCCAAGCCGCGGCCGCCGGAAGTCGCGACCTTGCCATTCTGCAGGCCGATCCCGTCATCGCGGACGGTGACGCCGAAACCCTGCTTGAAAAAGCGGACCCGGATGGTGGCGTGGCGGGCGTGGGCGTGGCGGGCGAGGTTGCTGATGGCTTCTTTCAGGCAGCGCAACAGCGAGAGTCGGGCCGCGGCATCGCTCAGCGGCTGGGCCGGCAGCTTGCCGCCGACCTGCCAGTCCAGCTGGAAACCATGGCCCGCCGTCAGATGCTCGGCATGCTCGCGCAGCTCCTGGAGAAATTGGCGCCAGTCCATCGGGCCCTTCTCGAGCACGTCCATCAGCGATCTCACCTCCCGGTTGCAATCGACCACCAGATGCTCGATGTGGCGCATCAGCTCATGCCGCTCGCCCGCTTCCTCCTCGCGGCGTCCCATCGAGACCAGCAGGACCAGGTTCGCCGTCATCCCGCCGATGCCGTCATGGAGGTCGCGCAGCA
>JBEDKU010000019.1:0-2989 GCA_041172045.1 Verrucomicrobiota bacterium
GTGCCATTCCGCATCGGCCAATGGTGGCTGGAGCGCGTCACCTATCAGGGAGCCGTCGATTTCATGATCGACAGCCGCCACCACCTGGGCAACGACCGCGCCGTTTGCAAGGGTTCGTTCGGCTGGCGCGACGACCACCACTTCGGCTGGGAGCTGCACACGCTGGTGCCGCAGTTCATCTCGAATCCATCCGCCTACGAGCGCATGCCGCGACAAGTGAAGTATGAAAAACCGAAGGACGCAAAACTCTGGGGCGCGCTCGAACCACCCTCGGAAAACGCGCCGGACATCGTGAAACTCATCCACTGGGGCGCGGACGTCATCGTCACCCAGAAGCTCGGCCACGAGATGCTGAAATCCCAGCTCGCCTACTTCCTCTACGCCTGGCCCGCGCTGGAACCCTACCTGCCGGCACAGAACTATCAGGTCGTCCGCGACTACGCCTTCGCCACTTGGGCGGATCCGAAAAACGACCATCCCTATCCATACGACGAGAGCACGGAGCACAACCTGCTCGCCTTGAAAACCAAGCTCGGCACCACCAAGGGCTCGCTGCCTCCCGGCTTCTCCGTCGAGCCGAACCTCATGATGCATGAAGTCGCGAAACGCGAGAAGCGCCCGGACGCCGGGACCTATTTCGACGCGGCTTTCAAACAGGCGGAGTGGATGGTGAAAAACCTCGATTGGAACGACCCGCAGACCACCAAGGGTCAGCGCATGTGCGAGTTTATCACCATCACCGGTCTCGCCCACCTGCTCCGCGAATACCCGGAACGCGCTCCCAAGGGATTACCTGAAAAACTCAACGGATGGGCCAAAGTCGTCATCCGCCGCTCCGACAATCTCTGGGATTTCCGCAAGCTCGACGACAAGGACGGCTGGACGCCGATGGGTGACTCCCCCCAGAAATGGAACGAGCCGGGCAACGTCATCGGCCTGCCCGCGCCCATCCTTGCCGCGCGTGAATTCATCACCGACACGAAGACGCAACAGCGTCTCGACGAACTCGTCTGGTCCCACTTCGACGGCATGTTCGGCCGGAATCCGGTGGGCCGTCATTTCTCGTTCGACGCGCCCCGCGAAATCGAAGGCGTCGAGCACGGTTGGTTCAAGTTCCACAACGGCGGGATCGGCCGTCTCGCCGACGCGCGCTTCGTCATCGATGGCAGCCCGAAGAACGCGCACTATCCCTATCATCCGGAAGTCGGCGACATCGGCTGGACCGAGGGCTGGATCCAGTTCAACACCGCCTACGACATCAGCCTCGCCTACCTCGCCTGGAGCGAGACGGAAATCCAACTCACCCGCGACGGCGACGAACTGCTGGTCCGCCTCAAGGCACCGCTCAATTTCGACTACACCCAGGTGGAATCCGGCACCGTGCTCGTCGCCAGCGGCCAGGGCGACGTGGAATCCGTCACCGTCACCGAAGACTCCGCCAACTCCCCCACCCTCACCGGACGCATCAAGCTTCAGCCCGGAAAACCCGCGGTCAAAGCGGACAAGTCGCTCCAATTCACTCCCGGCAGCACCGTCCAGGCGACCTATGGCTACGGCTACCTCGGCCATCGCGCCACCGCGAAACCCTAACGAAAATCGGCCGTGACCTTCCGTCTTTGCTCGCTCTCACTTTGCCTGCCGCTGTCACTCGCCTCCGCCGCGCCGGAAAACTCCGCCGCCCTCTGGTATGACAAGCCCGCCTCGAACTGGACCGAGGCCCTGCCCGTCGGCAACGGCAGCCTCGGCGGCATGATCTTCGGCGGCACCGACAAGGAACGCATCCAGTTCAACGAGCAGACGCTCTGGACCGGCGACGAGATCCAGATGGGCTCCTATCAACCCTTCGGCGACCTATGGCTGGATTTCCCGCAAATGGCGGCCACCGGCTACCGCCGCGAGCTCGATCTATCCGAAGCCGTCCACCACACCCGCTTCACCGCCAACGGCGTGAATTTCACCCGCGAGGTTTTCTCCAGCCACCCGGACCAGGTGATGGTCATCCGCCTCACCGCGGACAAACCCGGCGCGATTTCCGGCACCATCCGCCTCACGGACACGCACAAGGCGAAGATCGTCCCGTCCGGCGACACCCTCACCGCTACCGGATCGCTGGAAAACGGCCTCGTCTATGAGTCGCGGGTCAAGGTCCTAACGGACAAAGGAACGCTTTCGGTCGAAGGAAACCAACTGACCTTGGAAGGAGCCGACTCCGCCACCCTTCTGGTCGCCGCCGCCACCGACTTCGCCAACAGCCCGGCACAAAACTGGCGCGGCGAGAAACCCGCCCCCAAGCTCGACCGCGTTCTCGCCGCCGCCGCGAAAAAACCCTTCGAGCAACTCAAGTCCGGCCACGTCGCCGATCACCAGGCGCTCTTCGGCCGCGTGAAAGCCAACTTCGGCCCCTCGCGTGACGATCTTCCCACCGACCAGCGCCTCGCCGCCTATCAGAAGACCCACGATCCCGGACTCGACGCGCTGTTTTTCCAATACGGCCGCTACCTCATGATCGGCAGTTCCCGGCCCGGCGGCCTGCCCGCCAACCTCCAGGGCATCTGGAACCAGGACATGAAACCCGCGTGGTATTCCGGCTACACCACCAACATCAACGTGGAGATGAACTACTGGCTCGCCGAGCCTACCAACCTATCCGAATGCCACCAGCCGTTCTTCGACTGGCTGCGCAACCTCGCCACCGTTAGAAAGAAAAACGCCCAGCCCGCGCTCGCCGCCAAACGCGGCTGGACCGCCTACAGCACGAACAACCCGATGGGCGGCAACTCGACCTGGGGCATCCACCGTCCCGGCCCCGCCTGGATGACCCAGCACCTCTGGACGCACTATGAATTCACCGGCGACAAGGAGTTTCTCAAAACCCGCGCCTACCCCGCGCTCAAGGAACTTGTCGAGTATTGGGAGGATTTCCTCGTGGAGGGTCCCGATGGCAAACTCATCAGCCCCGCCGGATGGTCGCCGGAACACGGCCCCGTGA
>JBEDKU010000020.1:0-2867 GCA_041172045.1 Verrucomicrobiota bacterium
CGACCGTGACCAGACCGATGATGACCGGGAAGACGCTCCAGTCGTTGCTCACGACAAACGCCAGCCACAGCGCCCCGACGGCGACCAGCGTGAAGGCCCAGCGCGCGATGGTGCGCGGTGCATACTTGCCGTAGAGCTTGACGATCAGGATCGCGGTGAAGAACACCGTCAGCATGAAGGGCATCATCGTCACCGAAGTCGCCGCGCTGGTGCGGCCCTGGATGATCTGGATGTAAAGCGGGACCGTGAAATTGATGGCGGCTTCCACCATGACGATGAGGAAGAGCGCCAGAACAGCCGCCCATTCCTTCGGTGAATCAATGACCTGGAGCGCCAGCAGCGGGGTTTTCCCCTGGTTCGCCTGCTTGTGGCTCCACAGGAAAAACGCCATGAAAATCACGATGCCGACTGCGATCATCAACGGGGCGGGCGACACCCCAAACACGTCGAACGGCGCGGCGGGCCGGGCCAGCGTCATCCCCCAGTTGCGCAGATTGTTGAATCCGAAGCTGATCAGGATGACCGCGACGGCTGAGAGGATCACGCCCAGGACATCGATCTTCACCTCCGGCTTGGGCTCGGACGGCTTTAGCTTGAAACTGAGCAGCAGCAGGACGGATGCGTGGGCGATCAGCAGACCGAACGCGAGGCGCCAGTTGATCATGGCCACGTAGCCGACAATGACAAATGCCAGCACCCCGGCGATGGCCCGCGCCGAGCCGAGCCAACCGACGGCCTTCGCCTGCTGCGCGCCCTTGTAGTGATTGGCGATCAACGCGACCAGCGAGGGCACCAGCGATGCGCCGGCGAACCCGGCCAAGGCCTGTCCCGCCAGCATCACCGTCGCGGTCGGACTAACCACCATGATGATCATCGCCGCGAGGAAGAGCGCCACCGCCACTTGGAAAAAGATTTTCGAGCCGAAGCGCTGGCCCAGCTTGCCGCCGAGCATCACGAAGCCCGAGACGCCGAGCGAATACATCACAATCGCCGTGCCGACCGTGGTGGGCGGTGTATTGAAACTGCCGACCATGCCGCTCATGGAGACCGGCAGGGCGGCCACGTTGAACGACATCAACATCTGGCCCAGGGCGATGACCACCATCGGCAACCAGGATTCCCGCGGCTCTTGAGCCGTTCCGTTGTTAGGTGTGGTTTTCATGCTCATGTGATCGGCGGTTGCTGGAAATAAACGAGGAGGCGGTCCGGCAAAAATCAGGCTTCAGGGGTTGAGACGAAGAGATCCATCCCCAGGCTTTGGGAGAGGAACTTCGCGACGAGCTGGCCCTTGACGCTGTTTCCTGCGGCATCCAGCGGCGCGGCAAAGGTGCCAAGCCCACCTTTGCCCGGCGAGACGGTGACGATCCCGCCACCGATTCCGCTCTTGCCCGGCAGTCCGATGTCGAAAAGCCAATCGCCCGATGTCTCATACAATCCGGCGGTGGTCATCACCGCCAGCGCGTAGTGACAGACGCTGGCGTCCACCACCCGCTCTTTGGTAATCGGGTTCACCCCGCCATCTGCCAGAGTGGCCCCCATGACAGCCAGATCCCTGGCACTGACATTCAGCGCACACTGCTTGGTGTAGAGGTCCACCGCCTGCGCCGGATCAGCGTAAATCCGCCCGTAACTCTGCAACATGCGGGCGATGCTCTGATTGCGGAAATTCGTTTCCGTCGCGGAGACATAGACCTCCTCATTGAGCGGCAGGATGCGACCGGCGAATTTCGACAAGCCCTCGTGAATGAATTTCCACTTGGCCTCGACGGTGTCACCCGGCACGAGGCTGGTGGTTGCGATCGCCCCCGAGTTCACCATCGGATTCGTCTGCCCGCCGAGACCGCGCTCGATGCCTTCGAGCGAGTTGAAGGCCCGCCCGGTCGCGTTGACTCCGATTTTCCGCCTAACTTCCTCAACGCCAAGCGCCTCGCAGACCAAGGCGAAAATGAACGGCTTGGAGACACTCATGATGGTGAACTCATACTCCGCGTCGCCGACCGCATGAATCGCGCCGTTCGTGCCAACCACACAGATCCCGAACAGCTCGCTGGGCACCCGCGCCAGGGCGGGGTATACCTGTGAATTCGTGCCCGCGGTGTCGGACTTGAATCGGTTGTGCGCCTCGGCGACGAGCGAAGCAACCATCTCCGCAGGTGGCAGATGGCCGGTAGATACATAAGGGGCGACCATAAGGTCACCGGTAGATCCTGTCGTTGCCATGGTTTCTTTTCCTAAAATGTCGAGAGCTTCTGACTATTAGATAAACTTCTGAAAACCAGCCAATCTGGACCACAAAAGCTTTTCACCATAATGATGACTTACACAAAATGATAAACACAATGGCTGTTTGACAAGCTTGAAGTTAAAACAAAATCATCAAGCATGCCGCTCGATCCTCTGGCGAACCCTGGTATGTCAACCGGCAGCCGGAACCCGGGTTTCAACTAACCATCCGGCAGGAGTCCACCTTTATCTATCAGGAACAGTTCGAAATGATTCCGCTATTCACGGACGATTTCTGGAGGGAACTTGAAAAGCCGCCGCTCGTCGCGCTGGCGGCCTGGAGCGCTGGAACTACCGCTAGGGATGGATGCGCGTGATTTTGGATCCTTGCATTCCCACGCCCGCCATCAGCCCCTTCTGGCCGAAGAAGACGGCGATGCGTTCATCAGTGAACCGACAAGGTAGCGGGATGACCGCATTCAAGACCATCAGCGGTTTTTCTCGGACGGCTGCTCGCATCTCTCGAAATCCGCTTCCCACTCCACCTTACCAAGAGAGTTTTTTGACCGTGGACACGGCCGCTTCACAAACAGGAGTTTGACCATTTCTCGGAAATCCCTCGGCAGCCCCGACCGCCTCCATTG
>JBEDKU010000021.1:0-3426 GCA_041172045.1 Verrucomicrobiota bacterium
ATGGAAAAAGTGCGGGGCATCGCGCCGGACACCCAGTTCATTTTCATCAGCGACCAGGGCTCCATCCACACCGCCGTGGACGCGATGCGCAAGGGCGCTTTCGACTACCTGGCCAAGCCGCTCGACACCGCGCAACTGATCGAGTCCGTCGCCAAGGCGCTGGACTATCAGGCGGTGGTCGCCGAGGACGAGCAGATCAAACAACGCCTGCGCCGCCGCTCGGAGCCGGATATTTTCGCCGGGAACAGCGCCGCCGTGCATGAAATCAGCGCCCTCATCCGGCAGATCGCCAACACCGACGTGACCGTGCTCATCGAGGGCGAGAGCGGCACGGGCAAGGAGCTCGTCGCGCGCGCCATCCATGACCAGAGCCGGCGGCGGACCAAGCCCTTCATCGCGGTCAACTGCGCCGCCCTGCCGGACAGCATCATGGAGGCGGAGTTCTTCGGCCACACCCGCGGAGCCTTCACCGGCGCGATCAAGGACCGCAAGGGCCGCTTCGAACTTGCCCGCAGCGGCACGCTTTTCCTCGATGAGATCGGCGACCTGTCGAGAAAAGGCCAGGGCGACCTGCTGCGCGTGCTGGAGGACGGCATGTTCCGTCCGGTCGGCAGCGACGTGATGGAGCGCGCCGACGTGAGGCTCATCGCCGCCACTAACAAGGAACTCGAAACCGAGAGCATGGAGGGCAGGTTCCGCGAGGATCTTTTCTATCGGCTCAACATCGTTTCCGTCCGTCTGCCGCCGCTGCGGGAACGGGCGGAGGACATCGAGCCGCTGGTCAAATCCTTCACCACCCACTTCTGCACGAAACACCGGCGGCGGCCGAAAAGATTCACCACTGAGGTGATCGGCCTGTTTCAAACCTTCCGCTGGCCGGGCAACGTCCGGCAGTTGCGCAATCTGGTGGAGCGCCTGGTCGTGACCATCCCGCGCGCGGCGATCACGCCGGATGATCTGCCAGTCAGCTTCCGGCGGAATGCCGACAGCCCGACAGCCCTCGGCATCGCGCCCGGCATGACCCTCGCGCAAGTCGAGTCCGAACTCATCCGCCAGACACTGCTGCAGGTCACTTCGAACCGCGAGGAGGCCGCCAAATGCCTCGGCATCAGCCGCCGCACCCTGCAATACAAGATCCAGCGCTACGGGCTGGGAGCGATTTCCAAGGCGAAACGATGATCCGCTAAGATGTAGGCTTCACCGTCCATTGCTCCCCGACCATCGGCACGACGAAGACTCCGGAATCCAGCGAATTTTCGCGCAGCGCCTTACCCAACAGAATCGGCGGTTCACCCAGCGGTTCGTCGGTGAGCTGAAAGGTCCCCCAGTGCATCGCCACCGCCCGGCGGCAGCGGGACTCCAGAAAGGCGCGCACCGCTTCCTCGGGATTCATGTGCATCGCCCGCATGATGCGCCGGGGCAGATAGGCGCCGATCGGGATCATCCCGAAATCGATCGGCCCGTAGCGCGCGCCGATTTCGGAAAATGCCGCACAATAGCCGCTGTCGCCCGCATGCCAAAGCTTGCACCCCGCGCCTTCGACCAGCCAGCCGCACCAGTGGCCGTGATTGCGATCCAACAGAGTCCGCGCTGTGAAATGCTGGGCCGGAGTGGCGGTGACCCGCACGCCGGGGGAAATCTCCTCGCCCGCATGCCACGCCAGTTCGCTGACATTTTTAAAACCCTTGCCCCGCAGCCAATCCGCATGGCCTTCCGCGATGATGATTTTTGCTTCCCTGCCGATCTGCCGGAGTGTCGGCAGGTCGAGATGATCGTAGTGTCCGTGGGTTAGAAGGATCGCATCGATTTCTGGCAGGTCGCTGATCCCGCAAGGAGGAGCCACCTTCCGGCGCAGGCTCGGAAGCGGCAGAGGCGCGCAAATTTCGGAAAACATCGGATCCACCAACAGCGAAACGCCGCCGCCTTGCAGCAGGAACGACGCGTGCCCCAGCCAAGTCACCCTCCATCCGGCGTCCGGCGGACAGGCGATTTCCTCCCGCGCGACCGCCTGCCAGCCCGCCGGCGTCCGCGGAGCATCCGGCAGTTCCGGCGTTTCCTGTGGCCCCAGTCTCAGCTTCCACCGCACGATGTCAGCGAAGCGGTGCACCTCGTGCGGCCATGGATTTTCGAAAACACTCATCTTCAGCCGGGATTAAAGGCGTGAAATCCGGAAAAGCCACAAGCCACTTTTGCAGGAGGGAACATCTCTCCGGTTGCTGGGTCACGGGCCGATGGTGGCGATGAATTTCCGAGTATCCGGCTTGAGGAGGCATTCGTAATATTGCTGTCGCAAATACGGCATGGGAATCATAAGGAACGTGGACATTCCTGTCGCGGGACCATCCTTTGTGGCGACAGGAATGTCGCCACTCCTTATTCAATGTCGCCCGAGCAACTCCCCGTCCTCACGCTCGCCATTCTGATCGTGGCGTTTCTCTATTCCTGCGTGGGCCATGCGGGGGCGTCCGGCTACATCGCGGTGATGACGCTCTTCAGCCTGGCCCCTGCGGAAATCAAACCGACCGCGCTGGTGCTGAACATCCTGGTGGCGAGCGTCGGCACCTGGCAGTTCTGGCGGGCGGGTTACTTTTCGTGGTCGCTGTTCTGGCCCTTCGCGCTGCTGGCGATGCCGATGGCGTTCGTCGGCGGCTATCTGAATCTGCCGACGCATGTGTTCAAGGTGCTGGTGGGCGTGGTGCTGTTATTTTCGGCGGCGCGGTTTTTCTGGCGGCCGGCGGATGACTCGGTGGCACGCGAGCCGTCGCGGCCGGTGGCGATTTCCCTCGGTGCGGGCTTGGGATTGCTTTCCGGGCTGACCGGCACCGGCGGCGGGATTTTCCTGACGCCGCTGCTGCTCGTCATGCGCTGGGCGAAGACGAAAAACGCGGCGGCGGTCTCGGCGCTCTTCATTCTGGTGAACTCGGCTTCCGGACTGTTGGGAAACCTGAGCAGCACGCGGCGGTTTCCGGTGTTCGCCATCGCGCTGGCGCTGGCGGCGATCATCGGCGGCACGGCGGGTTCGTATTACGGCAGCCGGCGCTTCGACCACGCGCGGATCAAGCGGTTGCTGGCGGTGGTGCTGCTGATCGCCGGTCTGAAGTTGATTCTGACAAAATAACAAGACGTCGCCCGCTCACTTGGCGGGGATGGCTAACAATTTGCCCATCTCCTCGCCCACGCCGGTGGCGGAGGCCGGGTTCTGGCCGGTGACGAGACGCCCGTCCACGACCACCTTCGCCTCGAATTTCGGGGCTGCCTGGTGTTTCGCTCCGCGCTCGGTGAGCTTGTCCTGGAGAAGAAACGGCACCACCTTGTCGAGTTCCACGTCGCGCTCCTCCTCGTTGGTGAAGGCGGCGACCTTTTTACCAGCTACCAGATAGTTGCCGTCAGCCAGCTTGAGGTTCACCAATCCGGCCGGGCCGTGGC
>JBEDKU010000022.1:0-3164 GCA_041172045.1 Verrucomicrobiota bacterium
GGATAGCGCTTGGTGGCGTTCTGTGGGATTGTAGCTAGGAACTCCACTAGCCGGGTTGCATCGGCCCCGGTGATCGATTCCAGAGTTTTTCCAGCGCCCAAAAAATCGGTCATGATCTGGCAATGCATCTTGAACTTGGGCAGGGATGACTTCGCGATGTGCCCCCCATCCACCCGGTTGATTTTGTGCGCCATGTAATGTTCGCACAGATCCCTAATCGTTTTAGACGGCGCGGCGATGGCAGGAAGCGGAGATTCGGCAATGAGATCCTTGAAAAGCGGATCGATGGTTTGATACTGATACCCGTTCAACGCCCTCTCGGTTCGGGCAGCGGTCTCAATCGCCGCCCGTTGCAATTTTCCGGCAAGCTCACGGATCACCGCGTCATCCACCCCATCCGGGGAAATCCCCTCAGCATTCAGCGTTTCCTTAAGAATAAGAAACCAGTCGCATCGTTCCCGGTCATCTAAATCGCCGTCGAGATCCCCCAAGTCCCCCCTAACGATTTCAAGCATCTCCCGGCGAGCATCGGGATTATCGTCCCACCTTTTCCCGGCATTCCGTTCGTTGGTGATGAAAGCCCGCATGATGAAATCCTGCTTCTCCGTCTCGGACAGGTCTGAAAGCCGTCGTAGCGCGGGGACGGAATTGAATTTTGTTTCATTTTTGGCCCGTCCCAATTCGCGACGTTTCGCCTTGAAATCCTCGTCAACACGAAGGGCAACCGACTTGGCAAGCCCGGTCGCCTTGGCGAGATCACGGGTTCGGAGGGACTCCTTGATGTCCTTAGCGTTTCCGTAGCATCCGGCCCGCACAAGATCCAACGGGATGCGTTGGCGAAAATAGTAACAGCCATCCCGGCTGTGAATAAAAGGATGCTTGGGCACGGGTTCGATGGGTTGTTGTGTCCCACCTTTGTGTCCCAGTGTCCCATTATCGATCCTTGATTTCATAAGGATTCCAGCGTTTTCAACGACTTATGGAGGTTTGGCGGAGAGGGTGGGATTTGAACCCACGGTAGCTGTTACACTACGTCTGATTTCGAATCAGGTGCCATAGACCACTCGACCACCTCTCCTTGAACGGGGCGGAAAAATGGTGGGTGAGTCCGGGTTTGTAAAGCCCCCAATTTGACTTAATCCGGGAAAACAATCGCGCGGTGGCCGTCGATGATGGTGCGGTCGTGGACGTGAAAACGGATTCCCTTGGCCAGCGCGATCCGCTCGCATTGGCGGCCGAGGCGGACGAGGTCGTTGGGCGTGTGGAAATGCTGCACGCGATCGACCTCCTGCTCGATGATGGGGCCGGCGTCGAGGTCCGCGGTGACGTAGTGGCAGGTGGCCCCGATCAGTTTCACGCCGCGCTCGTAGGCTTGTTTGTAGGGATTCGCACCGATGAAGGCGGGCAGGAAACTGTGGTGGATGTTGATGATCCGCCCGGAGTAGGCCCGGCAGAATTCATCCGGAATGATCTGCATGAAGCGCGCGAGGACGATCAGCTCGACGTCCTGCTCGGCGAGCATCCGCTGAATTTCGGTGAAGCCCGTCTCACGGTTGGCACCGTCCATGTCGATTTCATGGAACGGGATGCCGGCCCGCCCGGCGATGCCGCGGCAGTTGGGGCGGTTGCCGATGATGGAAGTGATTTCGATGGGCAGTTCGTCAAGTTCGGCACGCCAGAGGATTTCGTTCAGGCAGTGGTCGGTCTTGGTGACGAGCACGGCGGTCTTCATGCGGTAGGGAAGCCGCCGGAAATGCCAGTCCGCCTGCAGGGAGCGTCCAAGGGTGCCAAAGCCATCGATGAAATCCTGGACATCGACGTCCAGGTCCATGGTTTCGATTTCCAGCCGGGCGAAGAATTTCCTGCCGAGTTGGTCGGAAAACTGGGCGAACTCGACGAGGTTGCCGCGATGGCCTGCGACGTAGTTGGCGACTTTGGCAACGATGCCCGGTTGGTCGGCGCAACTGAGTTTAAGAATTAATCCGGGGCGGGACATGCGGCGGAAGGTTGCATGACCGGTATCCCGGCGTCAACCATCGCCGGAGCGGACGGTCACGGCCTCCGGAAGAAGGCGTCCGTCAGCGCGGGTGCCGGTTTCTCAGGGGCTTCCGTCGGGGGCTGGACCGGCTTCGCTCGAGCTACCAAGGCGGGCGTGTGAGCGGGATCGACAAGGACCGGAGGACGCGATGAAAGCGTGAGCAGCAGCAAGGAAAACAGCATGGTGGAAAACGCACCCGCCAGCCCGGCCAGCCACCAGCGGTGGCTGCCATGATGAGGTTCTCCGATGCCGGATTCTTCGAGGACCGGCGGAGCGGCCCGGCGGGTGGACGCGTCGATCACCTGTGACGGAATTTCCGCGGCGCGTGGCGGAGGGGTGGCCGGGAGCTGCCAGCCGGCGAAGTCGAGATCGTCGGCGGCGAGGGCGAGATCTTCATGACAGGCGGTGCTCCGCCACTGCCTGGGGCCGCTGATGAGGGCCTGCACGACTGCTTCATCCACGAATCCCTCGCGCTCCATTTGGAGCGAGCCGGAATCTTCGTTTGCCCGGATGGAAGGAAGAGCACTGAGTCTGAGCGGATTCATGAGCGGGTGGATTGATGAATTTGCTATCGTTAAAATCGGGAAAGGTCAATTTCTAATGTTTCTAAATAAAATTCACAAATGCCTGATGGCGGGAGGGTTGACTAACGTCAGGACAGTCTGATGCTTGGTGTTGCAATCGCGATGGTTTGCGACAAGACTCCCCTGACCGACATGCAATCCAGGACACCTGATGATTTACTGCTGCTGATTCGTTGCCCGTCCTGCGGGCAGCGGTTCAAGGTCGGGGAGGATTTGCGCGACCGGACTGTGGAATGCGGCGGGTGCGAGCACCGTTTCCGGATCAACGACGAGGTGATCGTGCGCGGCCGGAAGTTTTATCCGAGCGAGCGGAAAAGCGAAGGACTGAACCGGTTCCACCGGATTCCGTTGCCGGGCGGCGAGTCGTTGATCGGCATGCAACCCGTCCGCTACAGCAACATGCCGGATCCTGCGATTTTGGAGCCGGCGTCTCCGCAGCGGGTGATCGCGGGCATCGTCGGGGTGGCGGGAATGGCGCTGATGGCGCTGTTTCTCATGTTCGGGACCAGTCGTGGAGGAACTCTGGACGGGATGACGTTGAT
>JBEDKU010000023.1:0-6308 GCA_041172045.1 Verrucomicrobiota bacterium
GGGTGACGGCGTTGATGCGCTGGGCGTCGAACGACTTCACCACCACGTTGAAAAGCTCCCCGGCCGCGAGATTCAGCGCTTCGGATTCATGGGAGACGTCGGAAACCTGGTAACCCACTCCGACAAGCGTCTGCCGGATCTGGCGGGCGGAGGCGGCGTCGCGATCAATCACCAGGATGCTGATTTTGGACGGATCCATACCCGAACTATGGTGCAGACGAACGCATCAACAAGTGCAGATCATGCGCATTCGGCCATCTCGGAATTTCGGATCCCTGTTCAGTGAATTCCGCTCGATTTCGGACCGAAATTTCCAGGCATCTTCGGGGCTTGCACGGATTGGAAAAACAGCTGGCGCTCGAGCAACTCGGCGAGCAGCAGGACCGGCAGCGCGGCCCACGGCTGGATGAACGTAACGACGACCGCGAATAGGGCGATGGCGATGCGGCTGCGGAGGATGATTCCTAGCGGGCCGAGCTGGAGACGGGCGCTTTGCACATCCGGCGACCACGGGCTGTCCTCGTCTTCGCCGAGTCGGAGAAGGCGGGTTTCCGGGGCGAGTTTGAGAAGGACGGCGGCGGCGAATAAACCACAGGCGGTTACGCTTGTGTGACCGATGAGGTTTGCGAGTGCGGCGAAGCTGGCGACCGTGCCGAAAAAGCGCGCGGCGCCGAGCGGGAAGCGCCAGAGCGAACGGTGCGTGTCGTGATAGATCATCACGCTGGTGAAGACGGCGACGAGTCCGAGGGGAAGAACCGATGCGGCCGTGATGCGTGAGGCGAGCGGCAGCAGGCCCGTGATGAAGGACTGGATGGGCGGATTTTTTAAAAGAGGCAGCAAGGCGAAAACGGATAGAGCGATGGGGATCGGCGCAAAGAGCGAGAAGGCGAGGATTTCCCGCGACAGCCAGGAGGTGCGCAGGCCGATGAAGAAGCGCCAGGCTTTGAGCGGCTGGCCGAGGTGGAAGATGGAAGCCGCCATGCCGGCGAAGAAGATCGCGGCTGCCGTGAGGGTGATCGCTGGATTTCCGCTGGAAACGGCAAGCAGCCCAATGCCCGCCTGGGTGAAGACGAGCATGAAAATGAGCGGCCAGTGCGCGTGCTGGGGGACCAGCGCTGTCTGATCCGCGGCGGCGGCGGAGGCGGGCACTTCGCGGCCGACGTAGCGCGTGGTGGGGCGGGTGATGGAAGCGTCGCCGAGGAGGGCGGAAGGTTGATGGTCGGGAGATGAAACCTTGATGATGCGGATGGCCTCGGTGGGGCAGGCTTGTACGCAGGCAGGGGCTTCACCCTCGGCGAGGCGTTGGTGGCACATGTCGCACTTTCTAACGATGCCGCGCTTTTTTGAGTATTTCGGGACGTCGTAGGGGCATTTGAGAATGCAGTAGGAACAGCCGATGCACTGGTCGTCGAGGTGGCGGACGATGCCGGTGTCCTTGTCCTTCTCGTAGGCACCGACCGGACAACCGTTCATGCAGCCGGGGTCCTCGCAGTGGTGGCAGGCGGTGGTGATGGTTTGCTGCCAGCCGGGTGCGTCATTACCACCTAGCAGGGTTCCGGTGTCGCGCCAGGCTTCGTGGTCGTCGAGGCCGTTGAGCGAGTGGCAGGCGGAAACACAGGCCTTGCAACCGATGCAGCGGTCGAGGGAAACCTCGAAGGCATACTGTTCGCCGACGCCGGGTTGGGTGAGTGGGATGAGGCTGCGGTAATGATCGGCCAGGTCGGGCTTGCGCTGGTGGTGGACCTCGGAAAAGCGGGCGACGGGAGTTTGCAGTTGTTTCTGCTCGGCGAGAAGTTGGTCGATGAGATTGCCTTGCTCGATGTCTGGCTTTGAAGCCTTTTTAAGGGCGGGAAGGCGTTGGAGAGCAGCGGGCACGGTGGATGGAAGAGGATTCGCGCGGAATAAATTCCACGCTCCGGTTAGGCGGCGATCAGTAATTTTTCGATCTGGGAGATGAATTTCGCGAAGGGCTCGTCGTAGTCGACGTCCGACTCGACGATGGGGATGAGCGGATTGGCCCCGAGGGCAGCGAGACGCTGGTGGAAATCGTGGCCGCACTTGCAGAAGTCCGGGTAGTTGGAATCGCCGAGCGCGAGGACGGCGAAATTGACGGACGCGAGTGGCGGAGCGTCCGAAGCGCCGAGCGCGGCGTGGAGGGAGGCGGCGTTGTCGGGTGGTTCTCCATCGCCGTAAGTGGAGGTGATGATGAGGAGGTTTTCGAATTTGACCAGGTCCGCGGGCGAGACTTCCGCCATGTCGCGGAGGGTGGGGGAGTGGCCCTTGGCGGCGAGACTCTTGCTGAGTTTTTTGCCAAGCGCCTGGGAGTTTCCGGTTTGGGATCCCCAGAGGATGGTGACCGGCAAGCCGGCGGGGACCGGGGCGGCCATCGCAGGTGCGGATGCTCCGCCGGACGCGGGGCTCAGGGCGGAGTTGAGGGCGTCGAGATAGCCTTTGAGCCACATCTTCTGGGCACCTGAGAATGGAGCGGTGTTGGGAATATGGAGAGACATGGAGGTAAATGCTGAAAAGCTGAGATACTGAAATTTTAAAATCAGGCTGCTGCGGTTTTGGCGGGATCGCACAGTTCCATGAGCTGCTCGGGGGTGTGGCGGTTGGCGAATTGGGCGAAGCTCTCGTCCCCGACGCGGTCGCGCAGATAGACGACGAGAATCTGCTCGATGAGCGCGGGCATCTCGTCGGCGCGGACGGATTTCCAGATTTCCCGGGCGATGGCCTGGGTGTCGTCCACGCCGCCGCCGAGCACGATGTGGTAGCCGTCCACGGTGCCACCGTCGTCGGACTTCACGCGGGTGCCCATCATGCCGATGTCGCCGATGTAGTGCTGGGCGCAGGAGTTCTGGCAGCCGGTGAGGTGGATGTTCACCGGCTGGTCGAGGATCATCCGTGAGGAAAGGTGGTCGCCTAGCAGTATCGCCTGGCCCTTGGTGTCGGCGGCGGCGAACTTGCAACCGCGGCTGCCGGTGCAGGCGATGAGGCCGCCGGCAAGCGTGTTGTTCCGGTGGTCGAGGCCGGCGGCTTGGATCGCGGTGATCGCGGCCTGGAGGTTTTCCTCGGCGATGCCGGGGATGATGAGGTTCTGCCAGACGGTGAGGCGGATTTCGCCGCGGCCGAATTCGTCGGCGATGTCGGCGAGCGCGAGCATTTGTGCGACGGACATGCGGCCGACCGGAGTGAGGACGCCGATGTAGTGTTTGCCGTCCGACTGCTGGTGGATGCCGAGGTGGCCGTGTTTGGACTTCGGAGTGGATGGCTCGCAGGCTTCGAGTGGAAAGGGGCGGATGGCGAAGGTCATTTTCTTCGCGGTTTCCTCGAGGATTTTCGGGATGCCCCAGTCATCGACGAGGTATTTGAGGCGGGCCTTCTTGCGGTTGGTGCGGTCACCGTTCTCAATGAAGACGCGCATCAAGGCGGCGGCGACGGGAATCGTTTCAGCGGGTGTCAGCAGGACGCCGCAGTCGGTGGCGAACTGCTTGTGGCCGGTGATGCCACAGAGTTGCATGCGGAAATAGATGCCGGGCGCGATACCTTGTTCGTTAGAGCCGACTTTCACGGCGTAGAAGCCGATGTCGTTGGTGTCGGTGCAGGTGGAAACGGCGCCGCCGGAGTCGTAGGAGATGTTGAACTTGCGCGGCAGGCCGTAGAGGTCGCGGTTTTTCAGGATGTAATGGTGGATCGCGCGGGCGTAGGGCATCACGTCGATGAGTTCGCCGGGATCGAAGCCGCTGGTGGGGGTTGCGGTGATGTTGCGGACGTTGTCGGCACCGGAGCCTTGCGAGGTGAGGCCGAGGTCGGCGAGTTTCATCAGGATCTCCGCGCAATGCTTCGGCATGATTTCGCGGACCTGGAGGTTGGCGCGGGTGGTTAAATCGGCATGCCCCGGTCCCCAGTCGGCGGCGATTTCCGCGAGGCCGCGGAACTGGTAGGTGCTGAGCGCGCCGCCGGCGATGCGGCAGCGGAGCATGAAACTTTCCTGCGCCGGGGTGACGAAAAAGAGGCCGTGGAACTTGTAGCGGAAGACGTCGCCATCGACCGGAAAGCTGTTGGTTTCCGCGTTGGCAAGAATGGTGTCGTAGCAATCGAGCCCGTTTTTCTCGTGCTTGATCTGCTCTTCCCGGCAGAGGTCGTCGAGGGCTGTACCATGAACCGTCTCGACGGCCTCCGCGGGTTGATGGGTGAAGCGGTTTTCCGCGTCCTGCCCGAGAAAGGGCAGATCGCGCGCTTGCAGGATCCCGGAGACGAATCCGGAGAGGTAGGAAGTTTGTTCCTCGCTGAAGCCTGAGTTGTTGAAATCGACCATGACGTGTGTGGTGTAACCGCCACCTCACGAGCACCGCTTGTGCCATGAGGAATTTACGGCACCTCATGTTCACGAATCCCATCCACACACCTCATGAGGAGGATTCATCCCCGGCTGGCGTCATGTGAATTTCCCGACTACCGCTTCGCTTTAGGCGTCTTGAAAAAGGCCTCCACTTCTGCGACCGGGCGCGTGTTGAAAACGTCCTGTTTCCTGAGCCAGCCCTTGCGTGCGAGGCGGACACCGAGCCCGAGGTGGTGCAGTCCCATGGTGGAATGGGCGTCCGGATTGATCGAGCAGAGCACGCCCTTGTCGCGCGCGCGCTTCCACCAGCGCCAGTCCATGTCGAGGCGCATCGGGTTGCAATTGAGCTCGATGATGGTGCGTGTCTCGGCGGCGCAGTCGATGATCATGGCGTGGTTGACGGCGTAGGGCTCGCGCTTGAGCAGCAGGCGGCCGGTGACGTGGCCGAGCATCGTGACGTGCTCGTTTTCCATGGCGCGGCAGATCCGGCGGGTCATTTCCTCTTCGGACAGGGTGAATGAGGCGTGCACCGACGCGACGCAGTAATCGAGTTTCGCCAGCAGCGTGTCGGCGAAATCGAGCGTGCCGTCCTTGTGGATATCCACTTCGGAGCCGACGAAGAGCCGGAAATGCTCGTAGCCGGCATTGAGCTTGGCGATGGCTTCGATCTGGGCGAGCAGGCGGGTTTCATCGAGGCCGTTCGCTTGGAACGAGGCCTTCGAATGGTCGGCGATGCCCAAATATTGGAGGCCGAGGTCCATCGCTTCATCGGCCATGTGTTCGAGGGTATCGTGGCCATCGGAGGCGGTGGTGTGGTTGTGGAAGGTGCCGCGGAGCTGGGCGAGTTCCACCAGGCGCGGCAACGTGTGATCGGCGGCCGCTTCGATTTCGCCCCGGTTCTCGCGGATTTCCGGCGGGATGAAATCGAGGCCGAGCGCGCGGTAGATGTCCGCTTCCTCGTGGATTTCGAAATTCGCGGCGGTTTCTCCGGTGAAGCCGTATTCGTTGAGCGAGAGACCTTGTTTGAGGGCCAGCGAGCGGATGGCGACGTTGTGCTCCTTGGAGCCGGTGAAGTATTGGAGGGCGAACGGGAATTGCGCGTTGGAAACGGCGCGGAGATCGCACTGGAGTCCGTTCTTCAGGCGGACGGAGGCCTTGGTGTCGCCGCAGACGATGATGGAGGCGACGTGCGGTAGCGTGGTGAAATCCTCGCAGACGAGGGAGGGTTCCTTGGTGGCTACGAGGAAATCGAGGTCATGCACGGTTTCCTTCGCCCGGCGGTAGGACCCGGCCACGGCCACCCGCGAGATTTCCGGGTGGGTGCGGAGCGTCTCGAGGATCTCCTCCACCAGCGGCGTGATGCCGCCTAGCAGGAAGGTGTCGGCGAAGGTCTCGCGCAGGGCGATGGCTTCGAGAATCTTCGCCTGGGTCTTCGCTCCGAAACCGGGAAGTCCTGCGACCTTCCCGGCATCGCAGGCCGCCTTGAGATCGGAGACGGAAGTGATGGCGAGCGAATCGTAAAGCGCTTTTACCTTCTTCGGGCCGAGGCCCTGGACGTCGAAGAGCTCGAACAGCCCGGGCGGGAACCCGGCGCGGAGTTTTTCGTAGAACTCCAGTTTACCGCTGCTGGCGAGTTCGTGAAGCTTGTCGCGCAACGCCTCGCCGATGCCTTTGATGCCGGTGAGTTCGTTGTTCCGCGCCCGCTCGACGATGTCGCCGTCGAAATTCAGAACCGCTTCCGCACCCTGGCGGTAGGCGCGGATTTTGAAGGGGTTTTCGTCCTTCATTTCAAGCAGCAGGGCGATGTCCTCAAGGACTTCAGCTAGATTTTCGCGCGTCATGGGCGAGTTTTGCGCGGGCGCGGGAGGACGGTCAAGCGGGGAACCCGGGGCGGCGCATGCCGGAGCCACCCCCGTCGTTTCCGCACTTGTCATTTCCGGGGTTTCGCGCTTCATCGCCTTATGGA
>JBEDKU010000024.1:0-4071 GCA_041172045.1 Verrucomicrobiota bacterium
CAGGTGAGCCCCACCGGCTCCCCGGCCCGGCCGATGGTGCAGATGGCGGAAAGCAGAACTGCCGCAAACGGGATGGGGAGTTTCACGGTCGTTGAAGCGTCGCACTCATCAGTCCAATGACGACTTCGTTTGCAATCGCGCGCACGGTGAGAGATTTCACTTCCTTGGTAGGATCCAGATTGAGATCGAGCACGGTGGCCGCTCCGCCACGGATCGAGCGGCCTTTTCCGGCGAAGGTCTTCTCATCCAGAACGCGGATTTTACCCGTCATCAAATCCACGCGCACCGGAAGTGGCCCGGGACGGCGGAAGGCGTAGTCATCAATCAGATAGTCCTGGTCGATGGGCCACCAGGTCGTCGGATTTTCCAGAGGGACGCGGGTAATGGAGCCGTCGGTGTAGGTGATGATGATTTCGCCATTGTCACGGCGGCTCTTCATGCCATCCGTGGAACCGGCCATGAGCAGGTGGACCTTCGAGGCTTTTCCTGATAGCGGCACGGTGATTTCCTTCGGGAAATTGTCCCACCGGGAAACAAAGGCGATGTTTTTGGCCTCGGCATCGCCGGGAGTGGAAAGCGGCACGCCGTTCGGCAGGAGAATGCGATTTCGATCACCCGCCGCCTTGCGGATTCCGGAATCATCGATCTCGAAACTGTCCTTCGGATGGCACCACGAGCCGTAGCCCTGGCGCGGCAAAGCCAATGAAACATGCGGCGACCGCGGACTCACGTAGTCCTGTTTGAAAATGCCGCCGACCGTCGCATTGAAAAGCGAGTCCAGCGGCACGACATCGAGTTTCACAGACAAAGGTAGCCGCTTGGACCAGTCGGTAGTGAAGACGATGGGTGCGGCCGCTGCCTCTTCGATGATCTCAACGGAAAGTGGCTGCCACCATTCGAGCTTCCCCTGGCTCACGCGGACGAAGACGGTGCGATGACCGAGGGTGCCCGTTGCCTTGCCGGCAATCTTTCCTGCTTCGATGCGGATGTCGGATAGGGCCGCCTGCGGGTCATTGATTCCGCTGACGGGAGCTCCGGCGTTGATTAGGACGGACTCGCCGGATTTCACTTTAACTTCCTCCGGGGTAGCGGCGGGTGAGCTGCCTTTCCACTGAATCACGATTTCCTGAACAGCTGCCGCCGGCGCGAAGATCTCGATGCGTGGCGTCGCGACGGCGTCCTTCACGAACTTCCATTCCAACGCCGAACCGTTCGCAGTGACGGCCGCCACATCGTCGCGGAGCGCCGTGACGATGAGACGGGTAGCCACAGGTTTCTTGAAGCGGGAAACCACTTTGAACCGTTCCGTTTCACCTTTGCGTTCGAACGACACATCAAATGACGGGTGGTGGATGGAGGCTTCATTCCAATCGGTGGGGAAACCCGGACGGATCTTCAGCTCACCGGCTAACAAATCCGGCGTGATCCCGAAGAGCCCCTCCATGAAGGCGCGGGAGAGCGCGCCCACACCGTCGCCGAAGTCACGTTGGGATTCGCGGCGGTTCACATCGTACCAGGTGCACATGCCGACGTTACCGGGGCAGATGCCCAGATACATGCTGTCGAGGATCGCACCCTTGAACAGTTTGAACGCGGAATCATCCTTGCCGGCCTGCCAGAGCGCGTGCGCGGTGTGGGCGGACTCGCCCATGACCACGTTGTTCAGCGACCAGATCCATGGCATCCAGGTGGTGGTCGAAATGGTGTGGTAACCCTCCGGCACTCCGGGCCCACGCACCGGAATGTGCGGCAGGCGGGTATCCACGAAGCGGCTCATCTGCCAGGCGGAAAATGGATCGGGAACTTCGGAATCCATCGTGTGATAGAAGGTCCATGCCGCGGCCTCCTGCGGCGCGGCCTGATCGCCTAGCAAGTCCTTCCACTCGGCGAACCATCCCTTGTCCTTGAGCCAGAGAAACTCCTTCATGCCCCTGTCAATCAATTCCGCCTCCTTCTCGTAGGAGGACGGATCCTCGCCGATCAACTTCGCGACGCGTGCGGCCACGCGGTTGTGATAGAGATTGTAAGCGGAGGAATGGGTCCCGCCGCCACCGTTGTAGGCGAGGGAATCGCTGGCCCAGATACAGGCGTATGCCTCGTAGAGCGGCAGTTTCTCCGGCCCGAACTCGCGGCGGAACATGCGGCGCTCCCACGCGAGGTGGCGCTCGATGACCGGCCAGATTTTCCGCGCGTATTCCAGATCGCCGGTCCATAACAGATGCCGGAAAATGGTATCCACGCCCACCATGTTCATGTCGTAGTGCGACTGGGTCATGTCGCCGTTCGAGTGAAGCGCGGTCTCATTGCGGGCAAGATAGGCTTCCGGTTCAGCGGCCGGGATGGCGGCGTCCGGCGGCGACTTGTCCTGGCGTGCCGCGAAGCGGTCGAAGTGGGCCCGCGTTCTATCATGCCAGCCGAAAACATCGCCGGCATAGGCGACGCGCCAGCCGAGAAGCGGAGTGCGCCAGGCCACTCCGCCGTGAAGATAAGCGCCGATCCGATCATCCCAGACGCCGTCCGCAGCGGTGACAAGTGCGGGCATGGCGGCATTGATGAAGGGATCCGGGGTCTTGACTGAGACGCGGCCGGCAATTTCTGTCAGTGCCTTTTGTTCACGGTCGAATCGCTCCGCCAGATCGTCCGCCGACCATTGATTCGTGGCGGAAGGTTTCCCCGGTTCCGCATCCTGGGCGGAAACCTCGCGATACACGTCCAGAACTTCCTTCCCGGACTTACCCCCTGTCTGCTTGAGAGGCAGGTGCTGCATCCCCAGAACCGCGGAACCACCGGCAGGGATCTTGAATGTCGCGTGGGCGATCGGCAGCACCGGACTGGAAACCTTGGCATTCGCGAGTTTCGTGAGGTCCTCCCATAGTTCGGCATCGGCGGCACGGATCTCGGCGTCTTTCGGAAGCAAACCCACCATGCTTCCGAACTCGGAACGGGTGACAAAGCGGTTTCCCGAGACGGTGATCTCGTTGCCTTTGCTGTTCTCTGCCGCAAACTTGAAAAACTCGCGGACCGGCAGGCGCTCGCAGCCGATATCACCATCCCGCCCCCCGCGCACTCCGTTGATGCCGCCGAACGCGACATGAAGTTCCAGCAACGGACTGGCGGCAGCCGACTCCACCTTGATCAGCACTCCCTCGCCGTCCTTCGGGCAGAAGGCCGTCACGCGCAGCGCCCCCTTGCCGAGAAGCGGATCGCTGACTTGATAGATCATGGAGCCGCCGCGATAGCGCGCCTCCACCCGCTCCGCATCGTGGAGCCATTTCGTCCCGGCGCTCGTCGCGAAACCGAGGCGGAGATTCCCGCCGCGCCCGGGTAGATAGAACGAAAACTCCGGCATGTCTCCGGCATCCACCCGGAACGGGCTGGACCCGCCGTAGAGCGGCCGGTTGAAGAACTCGTCTCCGTTCACAATGACGAAATCCCCGTCCTCCGGGGTATACCGCAGATTGCGGTCGAGGTTGTTCGCGAGCATCGGGCGCGCGCCGCGCTGGTCGATCTGGGCGGGGGTGATGGTCGGCGCGCCGTCCAACTCCGCGTTGAAGGCGAACAGGACCATGACGAACATCCATGATAGATAGAAGCGGCTGGAATGAAGCGGTTGCATGATTGTGGATCAATGGGGATGAACGGGCGGCGGCGGGATCCGGACGGGAGAGGCGGACCTTCACCTCAAACCGGCCATGGCTCCCGGAGGGATACCTGATAGACACGGGTGATCTTTCATTTTTGAAATCGAATCGCCCGCTTTTTCCACCGACCGCCTGTCGTGACGAAGCGGGCGGCGACTGGCTTCAGGTCCTTGGATCACGGCAGCAGGACAATCCGGTAGAAAGCCTGCGGCTGGGGCGGAATGGCGTCGGTGTAGCTGGCGGGGCCGGTCGTGATGGGGGCCAGTGTGTCGAGCAAGTCCCAGGAGCCGGTCAAGGTGGCGCTGCGGCGGACTTCGAAAACGAGTCCAGGAGCGGAAGGCCAGGTGAGGGCGAAGCCGCCGGCGGATGGAGTGCCGGTAACCCTGAAAGCGGAGGCTCCGTTTTTCGGATCCAGGGCGAGGCGGAATTC
>JBEDKU010000025.1:0-12432 GCA_041172045.1 Verrucomicrobiota bacterium
CCCATCGGTTTTCTCCACATCGGCACCCGCTCGCGGATCATCGATGTCCCGCAGTGCCCCATCGCCATGGATGTCATCAACCGCGAGCTGCCCGCCATTCGCGAGGGACTGCGCAAGCGGGCGAACACCTTCAAGCGCGGCGCGACCGTCCTGCTCCGCGCCACCGAGGACCGAGTGGAAACCGACTTCCGCGCCGTGGCCACCGAGCACGTCGGTGATTTGAAATTCCAGTTCCTCGCCGGAGATTTCTTCCAGAACAACCCCTTCATCCTCCCCGCCTTCACCGGCTACGTCGCCAAGCAGGCATCCGCCGGCGGCGCGAAGTTCCTGGTGGACGCCTACTGTGGCTCCGGCCTGTTTTCCCTAACTCTGGCGAAAGACTTCGAGCAGGTCGCCGGTGTCGAGGTCTCTGAAACCTCCTGCGAGTGGGCCCGCAAAAACGCCGCCGCCAACGGCATCACCAACGCGAAATTCCTCACCGCCTCCGCCGAGGCCATCTTCGACCAGATCAGCTTCCCCGCCGCGGAAACCGCCGTCGTCATCGACCCGCCGCGCAAGGGCTGCACGCCGGAGTTCATCGACCAGCTCGTGAAATTCGGCCCCGCCCGCGTCGTCTATGTCTCGTGCGACCCCGCCACCCAGGTGCGCGATCTCAAACAACTCAGTGAGGCCGGCTATCAGTTGGCCGACGTCCAGCCCTTCGACCTCTTCCCCCACACCCGCCACCTGGAGTGCGTGATGACGCTGGTGAAGGGATGATAGGACTCGACGCCCCGCCGGGGGATCTGCTATTAGCCTTGGCACCGCCACCCAAGGCAGGAGATCTCCCCCGATCCTAACACCATGAACACCATGAAAAACAAACTGATGGCCGAGTTTTTCGGCACCCTCTGGCTCGTCTTCGGCGGCTGCGGCAGCGCGGTCCTGGCGGCGCACTTCCTCAGCACCGACCCGACCCCGGTCAACCTCGGCATCGGCTTCGTCGGCGTCGCCCTCGCCTTCGGCCTCACCGTGATGACCATGGCCTACGCCATCGGCCACATCTCCGGCTGCCACCTCAATCCGGCGGTCACCGTCGGCCTCGTGGTCGGCGGGCGGCATCCGAAGTCCGAGGCGCTCCCCTACATCGTCGCCCAGGTGCTCGGCGGCATCGCCGGAGCCGGCATCCTCTATCTGATCGCCAGCGGCAAGGCCGGCTTCAGCACCGCCGGCGGTTTCGCTTCCAACGGATTCGGCGATCTCTCGCCGGGTAAATATTCGATGGTCGCCGCCCTCGTCGCGGAAATCGTGCTCACGTTCTTTTTCCTCATGATCATCCTCGGCTCCACCGACAAACGCGCGCCGCAGGGCTTCGCGCCGATCGCCATCGGCCTCGGACTGACCCTGATCCATCTGATCGGCATCCCGGTCACCAACCTTTCGGTCAACCCGGCCCGCAGCACCGCTCCAGCCCTCTTCGCTGGCGGAGCCTACATCAGCCAGCTCTGGCTCTTCTGGCTCGCCCCCATCGTCGGTGCCGCCCTCGCAGGCGTCGTTTATCCGATCGTCTCCGGCGAGAAAAAGGGCTGATCCGCCTTCCTTTCACACCAAATCCCAAACCCGCGGCTCCGCAAGAAGCCGCGGGTTTTTTGTCGCTTTTTCCACGCCCGGATTCCACACTCCAACCGTTATGACGGCTCCTTCCGACATCGTCCTGGGTTCGCTGATCGGCGACGCGCTCGCCCTCGGTCCCCACTGGATTTACGACCAAAGCGTCATCCGCCACAAACTCGGCCACCTGACCAGCTATCACCCGCCGATCACCACCTATCACGCGGGGAAATCCGCGGGGGATCTCACGCATTACGGCGACCAGACGCTCGTGCTATTGCGCTCGATCGCCGAGACGGGCGGCTTTGATCTGGTCCGCTTCGCCAACGCCTGGCAGGCGTTCTGGGAGGACCCGGCCACCCATTCCTACCGCGATGGCGCGACCAAAACCACTCTCGCCCACCTCCGCTCCGGAGCGACCGCATCCACCTCGGATGAAATCGCCGGAGCCGCGCGCATTGGTCCGCTGTTTTTACTGAACTGGAAAAACGACGACGCGCTCATCGCTGCGGCACGGGCGCAAACCGCGTTCACCCATGGTGAGGTTTCCACCGTCGAGGCCGCGGAATTCTTCACGCGGGTCGTCCTGGCCGTGCGACGCGGTAATGACATCCGCTCCGCCTTGGAAAAAACCATGAAGCTCGACGACCGGGAAGGCCTGCTGGGTGACTGGTTCGACAACGCCATCGAGTCCGCCGCGTCCACCGAGAGCGACGCCGCCGAGCTCAACCGCCACGGACTGACCTGCCACACCGAGGACGCCTTCCCCGGCATCTGCCATCTTCTGCTCCGCCACCCGCGCGACCCCGCCACCGCGCTGGTCGAAAACGCGCTCGCCGGCGGCGACAGCGCCGCCCGCGGCATGATGCTGGGACTTGTTTACGGTGCCGGCATTCCCGTCTCCACCTGGCCCGCAAGCTGGCTGGACGACCTGCACGCCCGGGCGGAGGTCACCGAACTGATCGAAAAAATTTCATGACCGAAACCTTCGACCTCATCGTGCTCGGCGGCGGCCGGGCGGCCAATCTCGCCATCGCCGCCAGCAAGGCCGGCTGGAAAACCGCCCTCATCGAGCGCGACCAGCTCGGCGGCACCTGCCCGAACCGCGGCTGCGTGCCGTCCAAGCTGCTCATCGGCTTCGCCGACGCCGCCCGCCACGCCCGCAACGCGGACCGCCACTTCATCGACGCCGGTTTTCATGGCGCGGATCTGGCGAAAATCTTCACCAGCGTGAACGAATACGTCGGCGGTGTGGACGGCCGCTATCAGGACCGCGTCGATGCGGCGGACGTCACGCTGATCCGCGGCGAAGGCCGCTTCACCGGGCACAAACAGATCGAAGCCGCGGGGCGCACGCTGACGGCGGAAAAAATCGTCATCGCCACCGGTTCGCGGCCCGCACCGCCGCCGTTCGCGCATCTCGCGGTGTGGACCAGCGACGATCTTTTCCCGCTACGCTGCGCCCCGCCGAAAAGCCTGCTCGTGATTGGCGGCGGAGTCATCGGCTGTGAGATGGCGGCGTTTTTCGCGGCGGTCGGGGTCGAGACATCGTTGTTCGCCCACGGCGACAGGCTGTTGGAAAAGGAGGACAAGGACATCGAGCGGGTTTTCAAAAAGGAGTTCGGCAAGCAGGTGCGGACCCATTTCCACGCCACGCTCAAGCACCTCACCCGCGCGGACGACATGTTCACCGCGACGTTTCAAACTGCGAACGGCGAGGAAACCTACCAGGCCGAGCGCGTGTTTTTCGCCATCGGCCGGATCCCCAACAGCGACGCGCTGGATCTGGAGAAAACCGGGATTTCCATCAACCGGAAGGGCTTCATCCCGGTGAACGAGCATCTCGAAACCACGGTGCCCGGCATCCATGCCACCGGCGACGTGAACGGCCGTCACATGCTGCAACACGCCGCCGCCTTCGAGGTGCAGTTCCTCCGTCAGAAATTCCTCAAGAGCGACCCCGGCCCGATCGACGAAGGGCAGATCGCGCACGGCGTTTTCTCCCATCCGGAAGTTGCCGCGGTGGGATTCACCGAGAGCGAGCTCAAGCAGAGCGGCACGCCCTACGTCGCCGTGTTCGAGGACTGGCTGGCAAGCGCGCGGCTGGAGGCGATGCGCATCGACTACCCGCGGGTGAAGCTGCTGGTCTCGCCTAAAGACTATTCCATCCTCGGCTGCCACCTCGTCGGTCCGGAATCGTCCACGCTGCTCCATCAGGTGATGACCGTGATGCGCCTGAAAAACGACGTCCGCGAGCTGGCGGAAACGATTTACATCCACCCCGCGCTCAACGAATGCCTGCTCGCCGCCGCCGTGAAAGCGGTGGGGAAAGTGAAACTAACGAAGGCTGGCGACGGTCGGTAAATCCCGCGTCCACGATTTCATCACAACGGCCGTCCTCTCACCCGGGACGGCCGTTTCGTGTTTCCGGATGCATTACTGACGGAATTGTCACCGGGATTGGCTATTGCGGCATTGCCACCGGCATTAGTCCTCTCCCGTCACGGCCCGATCCCCCTCAACCTTCCACCTTCAATCCATGAAACTGAAACTTTCAATCCTTGCCATTGCCATTGGTTCTCTCGGAAGCGCTCACGCCGACCTGTTTTGGAACCCGAACGGCACATCAGCCACTTGGACCGCCGCCAATTGGAGCTCCACCGGAAGCAGTCCCTTCACCACTGCCTGGGCAACGAACACCAATGTCCAATTCACCGCAGACTCCACAGTCACCTTCGCCACCACCTCAATCGGCAATGTCACCGTTGCCGACGGCAGGACGGTTACCATCGCACAAGCCGGCACCCTGAGCACCAACGGCGCGGTCCGCACATTCGACGTTGGAACCGGCTCAACACTTACTTGGACAACCCAAAACGTTTCTGCCAACAGTAGCTCTGGGTTCATAAAAAGCGGCTCTGGAATCTGGAATATCGGAGCCCAAGGGAATTTATATACCGGGGGATTCACCCTCAATGCGGGAACCGTCATAGTCAGTGGCAACAACTCGTTTGGCGGAGCAGGGAGCGCCCTAGCCATCAACGGCGGCACGATTCAGTCGTCCGGCACCCGCGCCTATACCAACTCCGCTGTCACGATTGGAGGAAACTTCACCAACAGCGGCACCGGGAACGCGACTTTCAGCGGTAGCGTCAACCTTGGTGCCGCCACCCGCACCATCACCAACGACACTACCAGCGGAAGCCGGATCTATAGCGGCGTCATTTCCGGCGCGAGTGGCTCAGGCTTAACCTTCTCAGGTGCCGGTGCGGGGCAAACCTACATCGGAAACACCTCCAACTCCTTCACCGGAACCATCTCGATCAACAGCAGCGAAGTTGGATTTGCCAACAACGGCGCGTTCGGAAACGCGGCCAATACCATCGTCGTTGACGGCGGACGACTCTCGGCGGCATCCACCGCAGGTGGCTCGGCCAGCTACACGCTGGCTTCAACTCACGGCATCCAAGTCGGCTCCACCGCGGGAACCTCCATCAGCACGGTGTCCGGCGGAGTCCTGACCTACGACGGCGTGATCTCTGACAAGACCGGCTCCACCGGCGCATGGGCAAAGCAGGGATCCGGCACGCTCGCCTTGGGTGGCAGCAGCTCTTACACGGGAAATACCGCGATCAACAACGGTAGCCTGCAACTCACCACCGGCAACAACCGCCTTCCCACCGGGACCGTGGTTTCACTCGGCCAGGCAGCCAGCGCCAACCTCGGCACTCTCGACCTGAACGGCCGCAGCCAGCAACTCGCCGGACTGGTATCCACCTCCGGCACCAACGCCACGGCCAGCAACAACACGGTCACTTCGGCTACCGCCGCCACGCTCACTCTGGATGGTTCTGGAAGCTATGGCTACGGTGACGGCACCAACGCCAACTCCGGAGTGATCACCGGAGGCATCTCGCTCGTCAAAAACGGCAGCGGCACCCAGACCCTCGGCGATACGAACACCTACACCGGTACCACCACCGTCAACAACGGTAAGCTGGTCATCAACGGCAGCGTTTCCACGAGTGTCACCACCGTCAATAACGGCGGCACAATCGGTGGCACGGGAACGGTGGGCGCGCTGACGGTCAAATCCGGCGCCACTCTCGCACCCGGAAACAGCCCGGGCATCCTGAACGTCGGAAACACCATTCTCGAAGCAGGCTCCACGCTGGGCATCGAACTCGACGGCAACGCCGTGGGCACCGGATATGATCAAGTCAGCGTCACAGGAACCGTCTCGCTGGCAGGGCTGCTGTCGGTCACCATGGGCTTCACCCCGGCGGACAACACGATGTTCTTCATCCTCGCGAACGATTCCACCGATGCCGTCAGCGGCACCTTCAGCAACGCGGCGGTCAACCAAGGCACCTACACGCTCGGCGGGCAGGCATTCAAAATCAGTTATTTCGGCGACACCACGACCAGCTCGTTCACCGGCGGAAACGATGTCGTGCTGATGGCCGTGCCGGAACCCGCAGCGTCGTTGCTTGGCGGTATCGGCTTCCTCTGCCTGCTCAGCCGCCGCCGGAACTAATTACTCTCAGTGGATTGCACACGGCCTGAATGGCGGATCGCTTCGGCGGTCCGTCATTTTTTTCGCGGATCGGGGAGCTGAACGGTTAGACGTAGTGCAGCTCGACCGCTTTCGCGTCGATGGCGGAATCGTTGTCGAGCAGCTCTTGGATCGGGTCCCAACGGCCGGAAAGCAGGGCTTCGCGGGCGGAGTCGGGCATGGTGACCGGGATGTTGAGGCCGCCGGAGGTGCGGACGCGGAGCGCTTGCACGTCGATGGTGACTTCCGTCTCCGGATCGGCTTCCACGGCGTCGCGGATGGCGACGACGTCGGCCGGGTTCGCCATCACGCAGGGCATGGCGAGCGTGGTGGAGTTGCCGTAGAAGATTTCCGCGAAGGACTCGGCGATGACGCCGTTGAAGCCGTATTTGCGCAGCGACTGCGGGGCGTGCTCGCGGGACGAGCCGCAGCCGAAGTTCACGCCGGCGACGAGGATGGATGCCTTGGCGAAGCGCGGGTCGTTGAGCGGGTGCTCGGTCTTGTTGCCGTGTTCGTCGAAGCGGACGTCATAGAAGGCGAATTCGCCGAGACCGTCGAAGGTGACGCATTTCATGAAACGCGCCGGGATGATGCGGTCGGTATCGATGTCGGCGCCGGGAATGAATACAGCGCGGCCGGTGACGGAAGGAACGGGGTCGAGTGCCATGGTGATAGGGATTTGAAATTTAAGGGTTGAAATTTGAGAGTGCCGGCTCAGTCCTCGATGCGGTTGAGATGATACCAGGGACGTTGGACGTCCTCGGGAAACGGATTGGATTGATAGAAGGAGGCCAGCGGCGCGGCATAACCGATGGAGTCGAGCCGCACGAGGGTGCTGAATTGGGTGTAAAGATTGGGCTTCCAACGCCCGGAACGCCGGCAAACAACGATCTCCGGCCAATCCTGCTCGATCAGGACGATTTCCTCGACGGTGGGGATGCGCTTGTAATTGGCGAGCTTGTCGCCGCGGTCGATGCGCGAGGTGGACTCGGACAGCACTTCGATGATCAGCTTGGGATTGCGGACCACATGGGAATCATCGTCGCCCGGTTCGCAAGCGACAAAGACGTCCGGATAGTAGTAACCTTCTCCCAGATCGTCAGCGATCTGGACTTTCACCGCTTCGATATAGGTGCGGCAGGGACCGCCGCGGAGGTGGTTTTTGAGGATGCTGCAAAGATCGCCACAAATTTCGTTGTGCCTGCGGCTCGCTCCGGACATCGCATAAACCCGCCCGTCCACGAATTCGTGGCGTGTCTCCGCCACACGCTCGCCTTCGAGATACTCGGCGGCGGTGATCGGAAGTTTTTGGGCGGAGCTGCTCATGGCGGCGTCAGGTTTACGCGACGGCGGACGCGGGCTCCAGCTCGAAAACCTCACGGGCATCGGCGACGGAACCGCGGATCGCGGCGGCGGCGACCATCACGGGCGACATCAGGATGGTGCGTCCGGTGGAGGAACCTTGGCGGCCCTTGAAGTTCCGGTTGGACGACGATGCGCAGAGTTGGTCGCCGATGAGCTTGTCGGGATTCATCGCGAGGCACATCGAGCAGCCGGCGCCGCGCCATTCGAAGCCGGCGGCGCGGAAGATTTCCGGCAGGCCTTCCTGTTCGCACTGGATGGCGACGATCTGCGAGCCGGGGACGACGAGCGCTTGCACGCCGGGCGCGACCTGGTGGCCTTGGATGAATTTCGCGACTTCACGGAAGTCGGAGATGCGACCGTTGGTGCAGGAGCCGATGAAGGCGACGTCGATTTTCACGCCCTTGATCGGGGTGCCGGCGGCGAGCTTCATGTAGGCGAGCGCTTCCTCGATGGAGGCCTTTTCCAACGGAGTTTTTGCCGTGGCGGGGTCGGGGATGTTCTCGGAAATGGAAATGCCCTGGTCCGGGGAGATGCCCCAGGTGACGGTCGGCGGGATGTCGGCGGCGTTGATTTTGACGATGTCGTCGAACACGGCGTCGGCATCGGAAGCGAAGGAAAGCCAACGTGCGGCGGTGGCGCTGAAGTCGCTCATGTCGACATACGGGCGGCCGTTGAGGTAGGCGACGGTCTTGGCGTCCGGATTGACGTAGCCGCAGCGGGCGCCGCCTTCGATGGACATGTTGCAGACGGTCATGCGCTCTTCCATGGACATGCGGTCGAAGACATCGCCGGCATATTCGTAGGCGTAGCCGATGCCGCCGTTCGCGCCCAGAAGGCGGATGATGTGAAGGATGACGTCCTTGGCATAAACACCGGGAGCGAGGTCGCCGTTCACTTCGATGCGGCGGACTTTCATTTCCTGCAGAGCGATGGTCTGGGTGGCGAGCACGTCGCGGACCTGGCTGGTGCCGATGCCAAACGCGATCGCGCCGAACGCGCCATGGGTGGCGGTGTGCGAGTCGCCGCAGGCAATCGTGGTGCCGGGCTGGGTGATGCCTTGCTCGGGACCGACGACGTGGACGATGCCTTGTTTGCCGGAGGCGAGGTCGAAATAGGTGACGCCGAAGTCATCGCAGTTTTTGCGGATCGCATTGATCATCTCGGCCGCGAGCGGATCCGCAGGCTGGTCCTGATTGATCGTCGGAACGATGTGGTCGATGGTGGCGAACGTGCGCTGGGGGAATTTCACGCCAAGACCGAGGTCGCGGAGCATGCCGAAGGCTTGTGGCGAGGTGACCTCGTGGATGAGGTGCGTGCCGATGAAGAGTTGTGTGCGTCCATCGGCAATGGTGCCGACGGTGTGTGCGTCCCAGACTTTTTGGAAGAGGCTTTTTCCCATGGTGTAAGATGTCCGCCGTGGTTTTGGCGACGGGCGGGAAAACTGCCCATGCGGATTCGGAATGTCAAAGCCGCATGCAAATCGGGCGGAGAAATAGCGGAACAATCACCGCAGCTCCACCATCAGGCCGACGATGATGCCGACGAGGGCGAGCACTCCGAGGATGATTCCGATCGCTTTCGGCCAATTTCTCGCGCGGCCGGTTCTTGCCAGGTCACCATCCACCCACTCATCCCAGGACCGCTGCGGCTTGGCACCGCTGCGATGATAATGCCGAACGCTTCCGCTGAAGCGGTCTTCTCCGTTGGTTGGAATTCGAGGTTTCATGGCCTGGTTCAGGCGCGTATGGCATACCACTTGGCGCTTGAAAAGTTCATTTATGAGATTTCGAGTCTAAAGAAAAGCGTCCCTCCGTGGACCGGAAGGACGCAGGATCACGGATGCGCCGCCCGGGAGGACGGCGGCCATGAACTTACTTGGAATAATGCACTTCAGGAGCCGTTTGGATCTCCTGAAACTGAGGCAGCGGGCGCAGGCCGGGAGCTTTCGGTTCACCGGTGCAGCAGCAGGAAGCGGAAAGAAGGGCGAAAACAGAAGCGGCGATGGCGGTAACAATGCGGATCATGGGAGCTGAGGTAGTAGTTTTTTATGGATATGAACAGGGTTCCGGCTGGGTCTGTTACCGGAAATTGTCCGCTTCCCCACGGGGAGAAACGGACGCGGGAGAATCACTTGGACGGCGCAACGTAGGCGGGCGCGCTTGGGGCGGGTGCGCTTGGGCAACACGAAGCGGCGAGGACGGCGGCGGCAGCGGCGAGGAAGGCAAGTTTCATGAATTGAATGAGTTTGTTTTTTCGAATGCCGGCATGAAACGCATGCCAGTGGCCTGTGAGACTAGCGGTGCGGTCCGCCCCTGCAAGGCAAAAGACGAGTCGGGAAAAGTCGGCTTCGCGATCCCCCCGCCTTCTCCCCGATTCGCGTCTTCCCTCTTGTATATTCGCCCCGGAACCCGGAACCTGCCGGCATGCCCGCAGCGCCTGAAGCCGATCCACGGTTCAACGAATTCATCATCCTCCAAGCCCAGAACGCCGGACTTTTTCTCGGCCAGATCCCCCACCCCGGCAGCGGGGAAAAGCAGATCAACCTGCGCGCGGCCAAATCCGTGATCGACTCGCTCGAAATGCTCGCTTCCAAAACCCGCGGAAATCTCACAGCCTCCGAGACGAAACTGCTCGCCACCGCGCTCGACAATCTCCGCCCCTTGTATCAAGCCGCGCTTGCTTCCACCGATCACTGAGCCACTTTTTCCAAATCCATGAATTTCGACCCCTTCAACATCGGCAACGTCCCCGTCGGCGGCCCCGTTCCCTTTTTCATCCTCGGCCCCTGCGCGCTAGAGTCCGAGGCGTTCGCTTGGGAAATGGCGCGCTCGCTCAAGGAAATCGCCGACCGCACCGGCATCCATTTCATTTTCAAAGCGTCCTTCGACAAGGCGAACCGCACCTCCGTCGATGCCTTCCGCGGCCCCGGCGTGAAAGAAGGCTGCCGCATCCTCGGTGAAATCGGCAAAGAGCTCGGCGTCCCCGTCACCACCGACATCCACACCGCAGAGCAGGCGGAAATCGCCGCCGCGCACGTCGATCTGCTGCAAATTCCCGCCTTCCTCTGCCGCCAGACCGACCTGCTCGAAGCCGCCGCCAAGACCGGCCGCGCCGTGAACGTCAAAAAAGGCCAGTTCCTTGCCCCGCTCGACACCGTCAACATCGCCGGAAAGATGCGCGCTTTCGGCTGCGAACGCTTCCTCATCACCGAGCGCGGCACCACCTTCGGCTACAACAACCTCGTCGTCGACATGCGCTCGCTCTACTGGATGCGCAGGGAAGGCCTGCCCGTAATTTTCGACGCCACCCACTCCGTCCAGCGTCCCGGCGGACTCGGCGGTGCCACCGGCGGCGACGGTGAACTCGCACCCGTCCTTGCCCGCGCCGCCGTCGCCACCGGCATCGACGGACTGTTCATGGAGGTCCACTCCGACCCCGCGAACGCCGTGTCTGACGGGCCGAACCAGATTCCACTCGAATTCATCGAAGACCTCCTCGTCAAACTGATCTCCATCCATCACGCCTCCCATTGAGAAAATCCCACTCTCTAACGCCGACCTACCCTTGCGCCTCATTCTCACAGCCCTGACCCTCGTCTCCCCCGCCGTACTTCTGGCGAGGGAAAAGGGCGCCCCTGCTCCGCAGCCCAAGTCGAAGATTCCCGCCGTCTCCATGCTTCCCGACGGCAGCGAGCTCAAGGAGGTGATGATTCCCCGCTACGACGAAAACAACCGCCTGACCAGCGTCCTCAAATCCAAGAAAATGATTCTCGTCAACGACGAGCAAATCGTCGGCCAAACCATTGCCGTGGAGTTTTTCAATTCCGACCAGACACCGCGCGGCCGCATCGATCTCCAGCGAGCCGTATTCTATCAAAACAAAGGCCTCATCGTCGCCACCGAAGCCGTCGAAATGAAAAGCGACCGGATGAGGACCTATGGCACCGGCCTTTATTACTCCATCGAGCAAGGCCGCGGTTTCCTAACCGGACCCGTGCGCAGCATCATTGAAAAACCCGCCGAGACGACCATGAACACTCCGACCTCACCCCTTCGCGCCACGGCCCTTCTTGGCATGTCACTGTTCACCCAGGCGCTGCTCGCCGCCCCGCCGCCGCCCGTCACCGCGCAGGAAATGGCCGAGGTCAAAAAAGACGCAGCCTCCAAGGCGGCCGAGGCCGCCGCGTCCGGTGCCGCCGCGCACGCCAGTCTTGAGAGCGACCTGGCCGCCGCCGAGCAAGCGTCCAAGGATCTAGCCGCTTTTCTCACCGAGGCCGCCGCTCCCGCGCTTCCGCCGGATGCCGTGCCACCGCCCGACAAGCCGCTTGCGATCAAAAACAGTCCCAACGACACCGTGATCAACTGCACCGGCGGCGCGTATTTCGATGCCGACGCCGGAGTCCTCGTTTACCTCAAAAACGTCACCGTCAAGGATCCCCGCTACGACATGACCGGGGCTAACGAATTGAAAATCTTCTTCGAAAAAAAGCCGGTCGAGGAAAAAAAAGAAGGCGAGCCCAAGCCTCCCGCCACTGACGGCGAATCCGGCGGCCCTGAAGAAAAGTCGTCCGATAAATCCGCCGATAAAAAGAAATCCGGCGTCAGCGGCGACATGGGCGCGAAATTCGGCGACGTCGAGCGCATCGTCGCCACCGGAGCCGTCCGCATCGACCAGAAGCCCGTCGATGGCAAGGACCCGATCAAGGCCAGCGGCGCCATTTTCACCTACAATCTCAAAACCGACCAAATGATCCTCAGCGGCGGCTACCCGTGGTTCACCCAGGGCGCGACCTACATGCGCGCCAAGGAACCGAACCTGATCCTGCGCCTCTTCCCGAACACTGGCAGCTTCCGGACCGAAGGAAACTGGGAGTCCGGCGGCAACCTCCAGCAGAAGGAGGCGCCACCCGCCAAGAAGGAGAC
>JBEDKU010000026.1:0-12033 GCA_041172045.1 Verrucomicrobiota bacterium
ATGGCGACGAGGCTCGTAAAAGTGCCGGATCTGCGGCTCTCTAAAACCCCAACCCAGTTCCGGTGAATCCCTACCCCTTCACAGCCTGTTTTCGCGCCCTCGTGCGACAGGTCTTTCCTTCGGCGAACGATCGCTTCACCCCTCTGCGGAATTTCCCAAGTAGCTGCGGGATCGTCTTGCTGGCCTTGCTTTCAGCCGCAACCCTACCCGCCCAGACCTTGCGCGAAGCTGCTTCGAATTTCCCCGGCCTGCGGGTGGGGGCCGCCATCAAATCCACCTCGCTCACCGGCGGTAGCGCCGCCTATGTCAACACGGTCCGCCATGACTTCAACTCCCCCTCACCGGAGAATGACACCAAGTGGGGCACGCTCCGGCCTAACCAATCTCCGTTCGAGTGGGCCAAGGCTGACGCCATCGCCACTTCCAATCGTGCCGCCGGCCAGCAGATGCGCGGACACACCATGCAATGGTATAAATCCAACCCTGCCTGGCTGACCGGCGGTGGTTTCTCGACGACGCAGCTGCGTGATATTCTGTTTGATCACATCGATCAGGTGGGCGAGCACTATCTCGGCGATGTGTTCGCGTGGGATGTGGTCAATGAGGCGTTCAACGACAACGGGTTCCTGCGCGATGGTTTTTGGTATAACCAACCGGGCATCGGCTATGCCACTGAAGGCACTCGTTACATCGAGGAAACGTTCATTCGCACCGCGGCGGCGGATCCGGACACGAAACTCATCTACAACGACTACGGTGCCGAGGAGGACAATGCGAAGTCCGACGCGATTTACGCCATGGCGCAGGATTTCGTGAACCGAGGCGTGCCCTTCGATGGCGTCGGATTTCAGATGCACATCTCGGGCATCAACTACACCAGCCTGCGCAACAACTTCAAGCGCTTCAACGACCTCGGGCTGGACCTTCACATCACCGAGATGGACGTGAGGGTTCCGGTCGATGCTAACGGCGATGCGACGCCTGCCAGTCTCGAATCGCAGGCGGACATCTATTGGAACGTACTAGGAGTCGCTCTGGGCCAGCCGCGTTTCAAGAGTTTCCAAACGTGGGGACTCCATGATGGTGATTCGTGGATCCCCGGATTCTTCGCCGGCTATGGCGCGGCGTTGTTGTTCGACGAAACCTATCAGCGTAAGCCGGCCTATTGGGCTGTCTGGAACGTGCTCGCCAATCAGGCGGAGAAATTCCCCGTGCTGGGGTTCTCCAGCGGCGACTCGACCGAAGTGCAGGCCCAGGACACCCTTAGTGCCGGCGCCGGACGCAAACTTTTTTCCAACAGCGCGGATGATTTCATGACACTCTCCCTCGCCGTGCCCTTCGCCGGGGAGTGGAATGTGAAGGTCGGCTATCGCAAGAGCTCGGGTTCCGGTCAGTTCCAGCTCGCCGTCGCGCCGGAGGGCGGCGGCAGTTTCACCGATCTCGGCGGAGTCGTGGATTGCTACGATCCGTCCACCACCACCGGCACCACCAATTTCGGGAACTATACCTTTCCCAGCGGAGGCAACTGGCAGCTTCGTTTCACGGTCACCGGCAAGAACGCCAGCGCCGTCGGCTTTAACCACACCATCGACACCATCCGGATCACCCCCGTCAGCACCGGGACGAACACGCCGCCCACGGTATCCAACGTTACCGACAAGGCGACTAACGAAAATACCTCGTCCGGACCCTTCACCTTCACCATCGGCGACGCGCAAACGGCCGCCTCGGCGCTGAGCGTGCAGGCGGTCTCCCTCAACACCACCTTGTTACCCGTGGCTAACATCGTGCTCGGAGGCGGCGGGGCGACCCGCACCGTGACCATGACTCCAGCCGCCAATCAGTTCGGTTCCGCCGCCGTCCTGCTGCTAGTGAATGATGGTTTCCACACGACACCGGAGACTTTCATCCTCAACGTCACCGAAGTGGACGATAATCCTAACTGGACCCGGACCACATCCGGCACCCAGCAGTGGAGCACCGCGTCGAACTGGGCGCCGGCCTCCGTGCCCGTGAGCGGCAGCGAGACGCGGATCCGCATTCTCGATGGCATTTCGCTCAGCTCCGGCACCATCACGGTGAACAACGGACTTGCCGGCACCTTCTCGCTCAGCGCCCTCACGCTCGGCGGCAGCGGGGCCAGCGGGACAGCCAGCGGTGTCACGCTTGCCGGCTCACCCCTCAGTCTCGCCACGCAGCCTAGCAGCAGCGCGCCTCCTGAGATCAAGCTCAAGGCAAACAAAGCAACCGCCGCGAACAGCTCCTTGGTCTATTCGGTCGCGCAAAACATCACCCTCGCCAATACCACCACCATCACCGGCACCGGCACCGCGGACTTCACCATCACCGGCATCCTCAGCGGTCCCGGCGGTCTGACCATGAGTGGTATGGGTCTCTTGAAATTGACCGGAGCGAACACTTACGCCGGCGCCACGACTCTCACCGCGGGCACCCTGCAGATTGGTAACAACTCCGCCGCCGCCACCCTCGGCAGCGGTCCCGTCACGAACGATGCCACGCTCCGCTTCCACCGCAGCGATTCCACCCACGTCGTCGGAAATTCCATTTCCGGCGCGGGCCAGTTGGAGTTCGGCGCATTTACCGGCCCCGCCACCGCCATCACCGAACTCAGCGGCGCGAACACCTTCACCGGCGGCGTGACCGTCCACAGCGGTGGCCTCCGCATCCGCAACAGCGGTGCGCTGGGAACCGGCAACAAGCTGATCTATCTGACTGGTGTCAACAACTACAAGTCTCGCCTCATCCTCAATGGTAGCACCGGCGACATCAGCTTGCCCGCATCGATGTCTTTCAAGACCAGTAACAACGACGCCACCCAGAGCGCCATCATCAACGAGGCGGGAGACAACACCATCGCAGGTGACTTCACCCTCACCGACGGCGGCGGCACCACCGCGGTGAACGTGCAGGGCGGCACCCTCACTCTCAGTGGCACCTTCAGGCCGAACACCGCCACCCGCTCGCTCGATCTGATGGGCACGGGAAATGGCATTTTCAGCGGCGCACTGCAAAACGACGCTGGGTTCGTCCCCGCACTGAAAAAATCCGGCAGCGGCACCTGGACGATCAGCGGTGCGGCGCACGACTTCACCGGCACCACCACCGTGAGCGGCGGCACGCTCCTGGTGCAAAGCCCCGGCTCCCTGCCCGCCGGCAGCGCGGTGACCGTGAACAGCGGCTGCACTCTGGGAGGAAGCGGAACCATCGGCGGGACGGTCAATCTTCTGGCAGGTGGCGTTCTGGCTCCAGGTGGCAGCGGCTCCATCGGCACACTGTCCCTGTCTAACGGTGGTGACACGCTGTCCCTGAACGGCAGCACGCTGCCTTTTGATCTTTCAACCGTGGGGAGCTCGGACCGGATCAACCTCAACGGAAATCTTGTGCTTAACGGCGCGAACATCCTCTCCTTGTCGCTTCCCGCAGGCCCGACCCCGCCCGGCGTCTACACCCTCATGACCTACGCCGCCAAAACCGGCGCTGGCACACTGGCTCTGGCCGCCTCCTTGCCGAATGGCACGCTCACCGTGGGGCCGACCAGCGTGACCCTCGCCGTCGTCAGTCCCCAAGCCACGTGGAAGGGAAATCTCAGCGGCGTTTGGGACACCGGCACCGCGAACTGGGTGAAAAACGCCAGTCCATCCACCTATGCGGTGGGGGATTGCGTCCTGTTCAATGACACGGCCACGGGAAATTTCACCATCAGCGGCAGCGGCTCACCCGTATCCGTGAACGTGGATAACAGCCTCAATGATTACGCGATCTCCGCAGACATCGGAGGCGCCGACACCCCGTTGAATAAAAACGGCTCGGGCGTCCTAACTCTCTCCGGAGCGAACACCTACACCGGCAACACCACGGTCAATGCCGGCACGCTCCTTGTCCGGAGCCCCGGTTCTCTATCCGCCGCCAGCGCGGTAGTTGTGAGCAGCGGCGCGGTCCTCGGCGGAGACGGGACGATCCACGGGACCGTCGTCATCCAGTCAGGCGCCACCTTGACGCCCGGCGGTTCCGCTACCGTAGGCACCCTCACGCTCGCTAACGAAAGCGCCGCAGCGCTGACCTTGAATGAGAACTCCCTGCCTTTCGAACTTTCGACGGTGGCGAGTTCAGATAGAATCGATGTCGCCGGCGACCTCGTCCTCAATGGCGCGAACACCATCGCCGTGACCTTCCCCGTCGGCCCGACCCCTTTCGGCACCTACACCTTGATGACCTACGCTGCCAGGACCGGTCCCGGCACCCTGGCGCTGTCGGCATCCCATCCTAACGTCACCCTCGACGTCGGCCTCACCAGCGTGACTCTCACCGTGGTCCCGCGCGAGTCCACTTGGCGGGGGAATGTCGATGGGATTTGGAACACCGGGACGCCCAACTGGCTGAAAGGCGGTGTCTCATCGGCCTACGCGGAGGGCGACATCGTGATCTTCGACGACACCGCCACCGGAAATTTCACGGTCACCGGCGATGCCGCGCCCTCGTCCGTCACGGTGAACAACTCCGCTAACAATTATACCCTTGCCGGAAACCTCGGCGGGGCCGGCACTCCGCTGACCAAGTCCGGCACGGGCACGCTGACCCTCTTTGGTGCGAACACCTACACCGGAACGACAACTCTCGGCGGTGGAACCCTCGAAGTGGGACAGGCCGCCAATGGTTCGTTAGGCGGCGGAGGATTGTTCTTCTCCGGCGGCGTGCTCCAGGGCAGCGGGATACTCGCCCGCGCTCTCAGTGGCAACGCCAACCCCGGCCCGGGTCAAACCGCCGGCGCGACCGGCGGCTTCGCGGCGAAGAACGGCCAGTTGACCCTCGACCTCGGTCCGACGCTCTCCCTCAACGCCGGCCTTTTCAGGTTCGGGACCAACTTCATCTTCGGCACCGCGACCTCGGACAGTCTGGTCAAGCTCACCAGCAACATCGACTTCGGCGGCGGCAACCGCAACATCACCGTGAACTCCGGCGCGGGGGGCGATGCGGCCGAGTTTTCCGGCGTCGTGAGCAATGGCGGCGCGGCGGGATACGCCATTATCAAGTCCGGTGCCGGGCTGCTGATCCTTTCCGGTGACAATACCAACTCCGGCGTCACCACCGTCAATGCGGGCACCCTGCGCGCCGCCCACAACAACGCCTTCGGCACCGGCACGGTATTGCTCGGCAACACGGACGCCACACTGGAACTTGCCGACGGCATCACCATCAATCGCCCTCTGACCATCGGCAATACCGGCAATAAAAAGCACATTCGACTCCAGAGCGGAGCCTCAATGGGCGCCTACGCCGGGCCCATCCTCATCAGCGAAACCACTTCCGGCAATTTCGAACTATCAGCTGCTGACAGCCAGGTGCTGACAGTCTTCGGTAAAATCTCCGGCACCGCCGGTGCGGCCGTCAACAAGACGGGTGAGGGGACGCTAACACTCACCGCTGCCAACGACTACACCACTCCTACCGTCGTGAGCGGGGGCGTCCTCGTCGCCAGCACCCTCGCCAACGCGGGCTTGCCAAGCAGCATCGGCGCGGCATCCGACATCAGTGGGAATCTGGTCATCAACGGCGGCACCCTGCTACATGACGCTGCTAACATTGCTGCCACCAACCGGAAATTCGCCGTGGGCCTGGACGGAGCGACCATCGACTCCTCCGCGGTCGCAAGCACCGACACCGTCAGTTTCTCCACCCCGCTCGCCATGGGCTTCAATGCGCAGGTCGGCGCCCGGAACTTGACGCTCACCGGAACGAATTCCGGTGAGAACACGATCCACATGGACATCAACGACGACGCTTCCGGCAACCCGACCAGTCTCATCAAGGAAGGCAGCGGAAAATGGAACATCACCGGAGCCTCCAATGACTACTCCGGCGACACCACGGTTCATGAGGGCACCCTCGTGCTCGCCGACAACGCCGGTTTGAAATTCCACGTCACGGATTCCACCGCTAACAAAATCACCGGCGCCGGCACCGTCATCCTCAACGGAGATTTCACCCCCGACACCGCGGCGGTCACTGTGGCCACCGGCTCATGGATCCTGGTGGACACGGCCGCTTTGATGGAAAGCTTCGGCAGCACCTTCACCATCCACGGTTGGACGGAAACCGCGGATGTCTGGACTTGGGTGAACGGCGCGCAAACCTGGAAGTTCACCGAGGCCACCGGGGTGCTCGACCTCAGCGTCACCGGCGCAAGTTCCTACCTCTCGTGGATCAACACCTTCACCAACATCCCCATCGCCGACCGTGATCCCGGCGATGATCCCGACTACGATGGTACGCCGAACCTTCTCGAATTCGCCCTCAACGGCAGTCCCGACGACGACCTCGACAACGGCCTCATCGCCTCCCTGATCCAGAACTCCAGCGGCCCCGTCAGCAACGAGTTGACGCTCGTCCTCGCCGTCCGCGACGGAGCCAGCTTCGCCGCCGGTTCCGCCACGGTGGCCGGCATCACCTACACCATCGAGGGTTCGCTCGATCTGGCCTTCCCGTCATCCGCGGTTTCCACCACCGGTCCATCCGACACCGCACCCGCCGCCACCGGCCTGCCGAGCCTCGCCGGCAGCGACTGGGAATACCATACCTTCAAGCTCGACGCCTCCGAGGGCCTCCCTGGCAAGGGCTTCCTCCGCCTCAAGGTCGCCCAGCAGTGACTCAGGAAATGGCCGATCGGCCAATAGGCGGTTCGCCGGATCGTGTGCATGCTTCCGAGATCACCCAAAACCCCAGTTTGAATTTTGATCATGAAAGCCCGCTATTTAGCCTTGTCGCCCCTCGCCATCCTACTTGCGGGCGCGCCTGCAAAGGCCGCTAATTTTTACTGGGATGCTGATTCGGTAGCTGCCGACAATCAGAATGGCAACGGGACGTGGAATGCATCGAATAACAATTGGACCTCCAGCGCCGTCACCACGACGGTCGATCCGCAGGTCGTATGGGGAAATACAGGTTCCGACACCGCGTTTCTGGGTAATGCTGGCGGTGCTGGTTATACCAATGCATCCACCGGAGGCACCATAACACTTGGTCAGAACATCACCGCCAGTTCCCTCTCAATGAGTAGCGGCCAGTCGGGTTCCTATATTATCGATGGCGGAGGATTCACGCTGACCGTGGCGTCGCTTGGCAATAATAACACAACCGCAAATCTGACGGTCAATGCGGTCGTTGCCGGGAGTTCCGGCCTCAATAAAATCAACAACGGCAAGCTCTTTCTTACCAACGCGAACACCTACACTGGAACGACGATCATTACGGCGGGCACTCTTAGCGCCGGCGTCGTGAGTGGGACGAATAACAATCTAGGCAACTCTTCTTCCGCCGTGACGCTTGGCAGCGCCACCACCCTGGGCACTCTTTCCTACACCGGCTCCACGGCAACCTTTGGCCGAGGCTTCACGGTCGGAGGTGCGGGTGGTGGGCGCCTCGATGTCACGACCTCCGGCCAGACGCTCACCGTCGGCACCGGGAACGTGACCGGCACCGGTTTGCTAACCATCGGTGGAGCTGGCAACACCACTATCTCCTCCAATCTCACCCACGCTGGCGGCTTAACCAAGGTGGATGCCGGAACTCTGAAACTCACCGGCACGGCCAATACTTACAGCGGCACGACCACGATCAGTGGCGGGACTTTGGAGTATTCCTCCGGCACCGCCCAGTCATGGTCCGGTTTGATTAGTGGGACGGGCATACTGAAAAAAACCGGTGCAAACGCACTGACCCTCTCCGGTAGCAACGACTACTCCGGGGCGACCATCATCAACGAAGGGGTATTGAATGTCACCACCCTGGCCAATGCGACGGTGGCAAGCAGCATCGGAGCGGCAACCGATGTCAGCGGGAATCTGGTCATCAATGGCGGGACGCTCCGTCATGATGCCGCCAATATCGCAAGCACCAACCGAAAGTTCGCCGCTGGCCTCAACGGTGCGACGATTGACTCATCCGCGGTCTCGGCGACAAACATTGTCAATTTTTCCACCACCCAGGCCATGGGGTTCAATGCCCAGCTCGGGACCCGCACGGTGACTCTCACCGGCAGCAACTCCGGCCAGAACGTGATGGCGCTGGACATAAGGAATGATGGATCCAACAACGCCACCAGCATGATCAAGGACGGTGCCGGGACCTGGCTTCTAACGAGCAATCTCAGCAACTACAGCGGAGGCACGACGGTTCTTAACGGCACGCTCCTCGCGAACAACACCACCGGCTCGGCCACCGGATCCGGAACCGTCACCGTCTCCTCGGGCGCGACGCTTGGCGGCACCGGAGCCATCTCCGGCGCGGTCAATGTGAGTGGCGTCCTCGCCCCGGGTGCCTCCGTCCAAACCCTGTCGAGCGGCACCCTCAGCTTTGCCAACAACTCGACCTTCGCCTACGAAGTCGATTCCAGCGTGGGCCTCGGCGCTGGAGGAGATCTTCAGAAGGTCACCGGCAACCTCAACCTGACCGGCACGGTCACCCTCACTCTCGGCGATGTCGCTCTAACAGACATCGCGTTTCCCGAAGACGCCCTGTTTTCACTGATCAACTACACCGGCACTTGGAACGGCGGTCTCTTCACTTTCGGCGGCAACGAGTTGTCCGACAACGAAGTGTTCACCGCCGGACTCAACAGTTGGAAAATCATTTATAACGCCGAAGACGGCGGTTCCAACTTTTCCGGGGAATTCGCGGGAACCACCGACCGGTTCATCAACATCACCGCCGTCCCCGAGCCCGCCGCCAGCCTGCTTGGCGGGATCGGAGTGTTCTTCCTGCTGCGCCGCCGCCGCAATTCTTAAACATTCTCAGGAGTGAATAGGGTTCTCCGGGATCGCGGGGTCGCTGATGGAGGTCGGCGGCCCCGCATTTTTTTGAAATCCCCGTCACGATTTTTTTCCGGCCAAGCCATCATTGAAAACCCTTTGGCCGATCGGCCAATAGACAATCCGGTGAGCAGCAATATTCTCATTGCAAGTATTAAGCCCACGTAAAAACCCCTGTAAAAAACCACCATGAAACCCACCATCAATGCATTCATCCGGAGTTCCCAGCGCCTGTTTCTTTTGACCGGCCTGGTGACCCTCACCCTCAGCAATGTTCAATCCAATGCGGTGGAACTCCTGAAGTACCAAATGAACCAACTTGGACCGCAAATCCAGGATCCGATCAATGGTGCCGCAGGCGGAAATTTGACCAAGGGAACCGGCTTGAACACATTCAATGTGTTCGCAACCTTGGGATACGCGTCGGCACCGGTTCTGACGGTTGATTTCACTCCGGCGAGCACCACTTTGGCCGCGGCGATTACGAACAACGCATATTTCACCTTCACCCTCACTGCCGGAGCCGGGACCACTGATATCGATCTTTCCAGCATCACCTTCAATGCCGCCCGCGGTGGTGGTGGAGTGCCTCGCGGCTATGCGCTCTATGTGACCCCTCCGGGCGGTCCCGAGGTGCAAGTCCAGGCCGCTACGGATCTGTTGACAGCACGTACCACCTGGAGTCCCCAGAACATCAACTTGTCGGGAATCAGCAGTCTTCAGAACCTCACCGCCGGTCAGGTGGTGACCTTCAAGATTTATGCTTACTCGCCCGCCACCACCAGTGCGGTCGATTTCGACGACATCATCGTCAACGGCACGGGGGGAGCCGTCGTGGTCGTGGACCCGGCAGGCACCCGCACCAAGGCGAACAACACCGACAACCTCAACCTCCTCTCCAGTTGGGCCACCGGCCTGCCAACGACAGGCGATGTCGCCCAGTGGAACGACGTGGTGCTCGGCGCGAACAGCACCGTGCTTGGCGCGGATCTGAGTTGGCAGGGCATCCGTATCATCAATCCGGGCGGCCCGGTCACCATCGGTGGCGCGAACACCCTGACGCTCGGGGCTTCGGGAATCGCCATGGCCACCGCCACCCAGAACCTTACCCTCAACTCCAGCCTGACCATCGGCACGGGCATTCAAACTTGGAACGTCCCGACGCTGCGCACGCTGACGCTCGGCACCGGAACCTTCACCCGGCCACTCGGAACGACCCTCACTCTTCCTGGCGTTGGCACGGTGAGCAGCACGATGACCAATCTTTCCGCAAACACAGCGGGCATCGTCGGTGCCTGGGCCACCACCGGCACGGGAGCCGCCACCCGTTACGGCACGTTCTCCGGCAGCAACATCGTCGCTCTAACCGGCACGGCGGCCGCGGACGCCTCCGCCCTCACGGACACCACCGGCGCGGAAAACTACGAACTGGCCGATGCCGCTGGCACCGTGCAGGCGGACGTCTCCGCGAACACGATCCGCTATGCCGGAGCCGCTGGCACGACCTCCACCGGAGCGACTTCCTTCAAAGTCAACGGGCTCATGAACGCCGGCACCGGAACCTGGACGATTGACAACAATCCATTGACGGTTGGATCCGACAAGGAGCTCGTCGTCAACACCGCCGTCAGCGGCATCGCGATTGCGAGTGTCATTGACGACAACAGCGGCGGGGCTTCCGCGCTTACCAAGGTGGGTCCCGGAGTATTGACCCTGTCCGGGGTAAACAATTCCTACACCGGAGCCACCACCATCAACTCGGGCGTTCTCGATGTGGGGGGGGTTGCTAACAACTCACTCGGAGCCGCCGGTTTGTATTTCAGCGGCACGGACGCGGTGCTTCAGGGAAATGGCTCTTTCACCCGCAACTTCAGCGGTCTCACCACTGCTGCGGACGGTGAGATCACCGGATTCACCGGAGGCTTCGCCGCCAAGGATGGTCCGCTGACCGTGAACTTCGGCGGATTGTCGGATACCATTTCACTGAGCGGCGTGTCGCCCAAATTTGGAAGAAACTTCATCTTCGGCTCCTCCACATCCAATGACAAGGTCACCGTTGAGAACCCGATTAACCTCAACGGGGCCCAGCGGTTGTTCACGGTCAATGCAGGCACCACTGCCGAGCTTTCCGGCGAGCTTTCCGGCGCCACGCCATCGGGCGTCAACAAACAGGGCGCTGGCCGGCTGTTGCTTTCCGCGGCGAACACCTACACCGGCGCGACCACCGTGGGTGCCGGGTTTCTTGAAATTTCAAACACGACCGCCCTCGGAACCGCCGTGCTCGGCGGAACGAACACCACCACCGTCGCCACCGGTGCCAGCCTCCAGTTAAGCGGTGTCACCGCCGACGCCGCTGAGACGCTCACCATCAACGGCACCGGAGCCACCAACGTCGGCGCCCTGCAAGCGGGGACCGGCGGTGGCGTCTGGGCCGGGCCGCTGGTGCTGGGAAGCACGGCGTCACGCGTTGGTGCCATCGCAGGTGAGACTTTGACGATCACCGGCACGATTTCCGGAGCCGCGGGCAACGGCCTCGCGATTTCAGGCGGCGCCGGCACGGGTGCGGTGGTCGTTTTTCCAACCACAACGAATACCTATACCGGCCAGACCACCATCGTCCGTGGCATCCTGCGTCTGGGGAAAACCAACGCGCTGCCCATCACCACCATCATGGATACGAAGGATCCTGCCGATTCCACGGATGCGGCGGTGTTCGACCTCGCGGGTTTCGGACAGACTCTCGGCGGCTTGTTCGACTCCGGAGTTAACAATGTGAATTCCGTCGTCACCAACTCGCTGGCGGCGAGTTCCAGCTTGCTCACCCTCAACAACACCGTTGGCTACACTTTCGATGGTGTGATCGAAAACGGCAGTGGCACCGTCAGCATCGTTAAAAACGGCACCGGCACCCAGACACTCACCGGGGCAAACACCTATTCCGGTGATACCATGATCAATGTCGGCGCCATTTCTGTCAGAAACGACGCCGCACTCGGAGACACCACGGGCATCACCACCGTCAACGTCACCGGGACCACCGCTGGAAGCGTGACACCGCCCCTTGCCGCGGGAGGTCGCTTGATCCTGAGCAACAACGTGATCTGCGCCGAAAACATCACCCTCACCGGTAACTCGGAGCAGTCCGGTGGTTTCAATGCATCCATCGACAGCATTGCCGACTCGAACACCCTCTCCGGAATCATCACCC
>JBEDKU010000027.1:0-4300 GCA_041172045.1 Verrucomicrobiota bacterium
ACCCTGGTCCAGGCAAACGTGGGCGCGTCGGTAAGCCCCACCATCGACACGCTCTCCAAAACGCTCCGGGCCAACAGCATCCTCGTCGCCTCCGGTGCCAGGCCCCTCACCATCGGCTCGACCGCCAGCGACGGCACGCTGACCGCCGGCTCCACTGGCGGCGAACTGCTCCTCATCAACAGCTCCGCCAGCGCCCTCACCGTCAATGCCGTCATGGCCGACAACACCAGCGCATCCTCTGTCACCAAGGCGGGTACCGGTGACGCGACCTTTGCCGGAAACAACACCTACACCGGGGCCACCACCCTCACCGGCGGCGTCGTCACCGCGGCGAACAACACCGCCTTCGGTTCCGGAACCGTCACGATCTACAATCCAACCAAGCGCCTGGTCGTGGCCAACGGAGTCACCATCAACAATCCCATCATCTTCAACGGCGGAGGTGAAGGATTGCGAGGGCTCTTTGAAAACAGCGCTACCGGCGGCAACGCCACCCTCGCCGGACCCATCACCCTCAACGGAAGTCTCGCCGGTGGCGGGCATTTCGCCAGCGCCTCGGGCGGCACCCTCACCATCAGCGGATCAATCACTTCCACCAGCACCAGCCCGGTCGTCCGCACGGGGACGGTCATCCTCAGCGGTGTCGGCACCGCCAGCAGCTACGCTTCCTTCAATGCCTCGGCAGGAGTCACCCGGCTTGGAGCCACCGACGCCCTGCTTCCCACCGCGACCTTGGACATGGCAGCCTCCGGTGAATCCAGATTCGACCTCAACGGCTTCGACCAGACCCTCGCCGGCATCATCCGCTCCAGCGGGAACAACGCATTCATCGGCAACGCTTCCACCACGGGCGATTCCACGCTCACCATCACCGGAAGCTCCTCCTACTCCGGCAGCATCTTGAACGTGCTTTCTCCAGGCGACAAACTAACGACCTTGAAAATCGCCAACGGCGCCAACTTCACCCTCACCGGAGCCTTCTCCGCAACCACCCCGGACATCCAGTCCGGCGGCACCCTCACCATCGGAGCGGGCGCAGGCGACGCCATCAGCCCGTCCACCAAGGCGCTCCTCGTACCTTCCGGTGCCACGTTGAAATTCACCGGTGCCAACCGAGTCCAGAACGACACCGTCATCACCGTCAACTCAGGCGGCACCTTCGATCAAAATGGCCAGGCTGACACCGTCGGCTACCTCAGCGGAGCCGGATCGATCACCAACCTGAATGCCGGACTCACGCTGAACATGCCCCTTGACGGATCGGGTTCGAACTTCAGCGGCTCCATCAGCGGCACCAGCGGGATCACCGTTGCAGGCGTCGGCACCGGCGGCTCCGACACCAACCTGCAGATCCTCAGCGGCGTGAATTCCTTCACCGGCAACGTCAACGTCCAGCGCGGCCTGCTCCGCATCACCAACTCCTCCGCCCTCGGCGCGGCACCCGTCGCAGGCACCAAGACCATCGGCATCTCCGCCACCAGCAACAAGTTTCTGGAACTGGACGGCACCTCCGGAGATATCACCCTTCCATCCACCTTTCTGTTCTCCACCAGCGGGATCAATGGAACCATCCGCAACCTGGCCGGCAACAACACGATTGACGGAGCGTTCTCCCTCACCTCCGGAAATGGCAACACCAAGATCGTCAGCGACGCGGGTTCACTCACCCTCAACGGCAACATCTCCACCGTGGCAAGTGCCGGAGCCAACCGGATTCTCGACCTCGATGGAACTTCCACGGCGAACAACGCGGTCAACGGCATGATCAGCAACGGCGGCGGATTCCTCACCGGCGTCACCAAAAACGGCATCGGAAAATGGACCCTCGCAGGGGCGAACGCCTATACCAGTTCCACCATCGTCAACGGCGGCACGCTCCACCTCACCGGCTCCATCGCCGCTGGCAGCGCCGTCACTGTCGGCGGAAACGCCGCCACCGGCACCCCCACCCTCACCGGCGCGGGCGGAACCGTAAACGGCCCGCTCACCATCGCCGCCGCCGGCCTCGGCGTGGCGGGCACCGTCAACCCCGGCACCGTCGGCACCACCGGCACCCTCAATACCGGAGCCACCACCATTGCCGGCACCTACGCCTGCGACGTCACCGCCTCCGCCACCGACCTGCTGGCGGTCACTGGAAACCTCGACATCACCGGAGCCACCCTCGCCGTCAACTCCGTGTCCCCCGCTGCCAGTAGCTACACCATCGCCACCTACTCGGGCAGCCTGACCGGCACCTTCACCGCCAGCCCGGCCCTGCCCGCAGGATACACCCTCGACTACGCCACCACCGGCGTGATCAAGCTGGTCCAATCCGTTAGCATTCCCTACGACACGTGGGGCCTACCCTACGGCCTCGCCACCGGCAGCGAAGGCGGCGACCTGGACAACGACGGCCTCACCAACTTCGAGGAGTTCGCCTTCGGCCTCATCCCCAACAGCGGCGCCTCCGTCAACCCGATCACCGTCCAGCTCAGCAAGACCAGCGGCGAGTTCAGCTATCAGCGCCTCGCCACCAGCGGCCTGACCTACACCATCTGGACCTCCGACAACCTCGCCACCTGGACCGAGGACGCCGGAGCGGTTCAAACCCCAACCACCGTGGGTGCCAACGAGTCCGTGCTAGTCACCCTCAGCGCCGCCCCTAAACCACTGATCGCGGCGAAACTATTCGTCCGCGTCAAAGCCAACTGACCAGGCACCCCAACCGGCATTCATCGCCCCTTCACACCACCACCGGCGGCGAAGGGGGCACTTCTTATTTTTTCGAGAGAGACTCCAGATAATCCAGCAGGCTCGCGAACTCACGGACTGTCAGATTGTTCACCAACCCGGGCGGCATCAGGGAATTCGGCAATTTGTCGCGCTTCACGATGTCCGCCGTTTTCCACGTGAATTCCTGCCCCGCGATGTTGCGGGCCTTCACCAAGTCCGCGCTTTCGAAGGTGATGAACCCCATCTGCGGCGGGCCGTCCTTGAGCGTGAACAGCTCGGTGGCGAATCCCTGCGCGATGGTTTTCCCGGGATCCATGATGTTCACAGCCAGCTCGCTGCGGCTGTAAGTCTGCGCGATGTTCCCGAGATAAGGCCCCTTCTGCGGTTCATCCAGACCCGCCGCGTGGCAGGTCGTGCAACTCTGGCGGGTGAACATTTGTTTCCCCAGATCCACCTCGCCGCGTGTTTTCAAAACCGCGGCGACGACCTCCTCCGGCTTGAGCGTGCTCACCAGCGGTGTCTTGTCCTCGCCCTTTCTCTCCAGTTTCAAGGTTTTCGCCGCCTTTTTCGCTGCCTCCGCCACCGCAGCGTCCGGCGCGTCCATCGCGGCACGCACCTGTTCGTCCAGCCCGTGAAATCCCGTGGCCTCGATCGCCTTCAGGATCTGCACCCGGCGCTTCACATCCGCCCACCCGTGATCCAGCGCGACTTGGGATAACTCGCGGGATTCCGGACTTCCCGACTTGCGGGCGCTGAGCGCGAGCAGTCCGGCATCCGCCCAAAGGGACACCGACCCATCCATTTTCGTCGCCTGCTCTTCCAGCAGTTGGTGGTGGTTCTCCAGCTTCGGCGCGGTGAGGAAAGCGGTGACCGCGTTTTTCGCCGCATCCGGTTTTTTGATGTCATCCAGTCTGCCAAGAACCCCAAGCGACGCCAGACAACCTTCCTTCGAGTCCGTTTTTGATAAAACCACGACCGCCTGAGCCTTCGTCAGATCGGACGACGGCTCCTTCAACGCCGCGATCAGATAGGGAACCAAGTCGGCCGGAATCGTCTCCGCCGAAGTAAGTTGCGCGACCAGATCCGGCAGCAGCGCGGGATCCTTTTTCACCAGGGTCACCAAGCTTTGCAGCGATTCGTTCAACTCGATGCGGTTGCGCCGCATCTCCGAAATGAACGCGGCCGTCGTCTCCGGCTTGCCGTTGGCCAGTTCGGCCTTGAGCAGCGTTTCGATCTTCGCCGTCTGGCTCCACGCTTCCGGCTGATAGTAAGGCCCGCGCGTATCCGGGCGGGTGCCCCAAGAATCGCCCTTCCACTCACCCTCGTGGAAATACAACCGGCAAAGCGCACCCAGCAAGCCGCTGCGGGCGGTTGGCGTTGGTGCATTCGGCAACCGCGCGATGAGTCCGTCCACGACTTCCGGCAGGTGCATCCGCATCAGCGCCCGCAAGGCTCCCGTGCGCCGCGCCGGCGCGGCGGACGCGTTGTCGATCACCGCGAAACACGCGTCGGCGGCCTGCAGCCTCGCCAGCGAGCGGAACGCCGTATGAGCGACCACCGGATCCACATTGCCTAACTGCGTCGC
>JBEDKU010000028.1:0-11177 GCA_041172045.1 Verrucomicrobiota bacterium
CCCTTGCCCGTGACCAGTAGCGGATAGAGATCGCTGATTCCGCTCAAAGCCGCCGCGCGTTCGCGTTCCGCGGCCGATGCGAAAAGCGCGGGAAGCTGCAGACGGCAGGCGCGCGGACTCACGCTCAGTTGCGCTCCGGGCTGGGTGGCATCCTTCATGCCGGTGATGCGGAAGGGGGATGTCAGCGGCATGTTGCGGATCACCAGGAAGCGGTCCTGCACATCGATCCCAAGCCGCAGCGTCATCATGTTGAAAAAGCTGATCTGATAGACCCAGCCGTCCCTGCCGGCGACTTTGTAGAGGCTGCCGGTGACCTCCCTCCCGGCCAATTCCGATCCACGGCCCACCGAGTTTTCGAGCGCGCGACGGACGGCGGCGGCGTCGCTGAGGCCGATGCTCACAGCGGTCGGACGGGTGAAAATCGAGACGATGGTGGATATCATCATCATCTCGTTGCCACGCCCCATCGACCCGAAGATCTGCGTGAGTTCCCCGCTGCCCGTCTCCAGGATTGGATCGGCATCGGCGAGTGACAGGTGGATGTCGGGCCCCAGGAAATCGAGGATCGTGGTGTCCAATCCGGCCTTCTCGGCGAAGTTTTCAAGCACCTCCCCGCCCCCATCCACCCAGACTTTCTCGGTCAGGTTCATCGACAGCGTGGCGACCGGCTCCGGCTCGATCACGGGAATTTTCAAAACGGAGGCGTCGTCATTGCCCGTGACGATTTCCCGCAGCGAGTTGTAGAGGGAGTTATCCACCAGCGGCAGGATGAATACCGAGAGTTCATAGGCTGACGGCTCCGGTTGATCGATGCGGATGGCGATCGGGTCAAAGAAACGGCGCCAGAATTGGTTGTAGTTTCCGACATACTGGCGATAGGCGGCGCTCTCCTCCGCGGTGGCCGTGGTGATCCCGAGCTCCAACAGCGAGCGCATCCGCGGCAAGGGGCCGAAGGTCTTGGAAACCGCGCCGGATTGCGGATCAAGCACGGCATCGGTCGCGACGCGCGGCGCGGCAGCGTAGTTTTTCGCAAACAAGTCCGCCGCCGTCCCGCTCTCATGACCGTCCAATTGATAGAGCAACGAGCCCGCCACCAAGCCCTCCATTTCGCCACGGGCGCGAATCCGCCGGTGCTGCGGGATCTTCGTCTCCGGGCCTACCAGGCGGCGGATGAACGGATCGGATAGATAGATGAAACCTTTGGAGGAATCGCGCAACGGCAGCTTGGTCAGCATGTAGCGCAGCTCGGCGCTCTGGCCGAGGCTGCCCTTGCCGCCGGCGGCTTCGAGCTTCAACACCCGCTCGAGTTCGCCCGCATGGGTGCTGATGACCAGCAGATCGCCGCGCCGGGCCCAGTGCGAGGTACTTCCATCCGCGCCCTTGCGGACGGTCGTGGTATCGAGGTTGTTGATTCCGATCAGCCGCAAGAGTCCTGCGGCCAGCACCGGATTCTTGAGCCGCGCCACCACCGTCACCTCGGTGCCTTCGATTAGAAACAAGTCGGGCAGCGCGATCGCGATTTCCTCCACCGCACCGCTATCGAGCAGACGGCGCATCCATTCCCGCTCCATGCCGAGCGCGGCGGTGTAGCGTGCGCTGAGGCCGTATTCCAAGCTGCGTCCGGTGACGGAGGAGCCGGCGTTGAACAGAAACTTCGCACCACCATCCAGCCATGAAATCAACCCGGCGGGTTTCGGGAAATAGGCGAAAAAGCGGTCCGCGGGGATCACCTCGGCGAGTGCGATGCGGCCGCCATCCTGCGCGCCAAGCATTTCCTCGAAGGGATGGGATTTCACCTCCACGCCCTGAATGTCGCGGATCGGCGTTGGATCGCCGCCGGGTGCGGGCGCTTGAGACGCGGCGATGTCCTGCATTTGCAGCGTTTCACTGATGGCCGCGCGGCCGCCGAGCACATTGAAGATCCCGCTGCTCCGGGCTTGCTCGCTTCGCCCGTTGAAACCCGCGCCGACACCGAGCGCCTCCGGATGGACCCCATACAGCGCAGGTGCCTGCCGGAACCAATGCGGCAAAACCGCCGAGGCTTCCTCTCCCTCGAGTGGCAGCGACCCCATGCGTTGTTGCGCCCACTCGCCAAGCAGCTCGCGCTGGCCGACCGCCGCTTTGGCGGGATCGATCCGGATGTCCGAGGTTTCATCGGTGAGGATGTTCTTAATCCGGATCGTGGCGGGCTTTTCCTCCATCACCCTGGCGAAGAGCGCATACTCCACCGCTTTCACATCCGGTGCCGCCACCGGGCGGCGGGCCTTGATCGTCACGCCGGGCGTGGCCGCGAGTTCCGGCTGGATGTCGCGCCGCTCGACCACCCCACTAGAAAGCAGCACCCAGTGCTTGCCGTCCTCGACCGCCGGAGTGGTTTCGAATGCGACAATCCGCGCGGCGCCCGGCGCCACGTCGGCGTTGATTGCCAGACGATCCTGGAAAACATGATAGTTTTTGATCAGATTCCTGTGGAATTCCGCTCCGAGCGGTTCACTCATTTCATCCAGTGATTTCGGCGGTCTTCCTTCGTGCTTTTCGGCAAAACTACGAAGCGTCCAAGAGATTTGGTTCAGCGGCCATCTTGCGGCATCGATCTCCTTCATCTCCGCGCGGCGCGACATGCGCCGACCGGTGAGCAACGCGTGATCCTCCATCTTGGCGACATCCAGGAAAACCTCGCGGAGCCCGGCGGCCTCTCCCGGCACCGGAGTCCAGTAGCCGGGGGCCGGTAATGAAATCTTCGCCCGCAGGATCGTCAGACCTGCGTTCCCATCCTTGTAGCGCAGCAGTTCCGAAACCTCATGCCCGGCGGCGGACAGAGTTTGGAAAAACTGCACCAGCAAGACTGAGAAGATGGAAGCGATCCATTTCGTTTTCATGAATCGCAAGCTAACCCTTCCACCTGCGAACAAAAGAAATTATCTCGGAGCCGTGCGGCTACTGTGCGGGGCGGATCCGTGTAATCTTGGAGCCTTGCAGGCCGAGACCACCCATCAGGCCCCTTTGATTGAAGAAGAAGGCATAAGTGCCCTTGTTGATCGTGGTCGTGGTGAGGGAGGTCGCCATTCCCTGGTCGACGATGACCAGACTCGGGCTGCTGCCGACTTCCCAACCGCCGCTGCGGTTGAGCTCCCGGAACGCCTCGTTGTCCATCAGGAACAACGCGTAACCGAACTCCTGGGCACCCGCTTGGAATCCGTAGGAAAGACCGGTCGTTTGATAGAAACCACTGATCTCCCCGGTGTCGCGGATCATCGCGCCGTTGCCCGCCTGACCGCCGACCATGAAGCCGGCCTTCGCGATGGCCGGGAACACGAGGATGCCCCTTGCCCGCGCGCCCAAGGCCTTGGCGGCGGGGTTCTGCGCGTAAAGCGAACGCAGCGCCTTGCGCGAGTCGCGGGAGATCTGCGAGGCGCTGGAAGTGGCGGCATTCGCCTGGGTGATCGGATCGTTCCCACAGCTTGGCACAAGTGCGAGCGTGGCGGCGGAGGCGATGGCGAGTAGGATTGATTTCGAATTCATAGCACCCGGATGATTGATTTCCGACGGGAGACCCGCAAGTGAATTCACCGCATCCCTAGACACGAGAGTCACCGGCCCATCTTTGCAGGCTGCCCGGTAGCCTCGACCACGGAGCGCCAGAGATCGCCGTTAGGATCGACCTTGCGGCGGCCGCGGGTCACCAGACTCATCGGCAGGTGGACGAAACGCTGGTGCCAGCGGGCGACGACCATGCCGGTTTTCCCGGCCATCCCGGCATGCACCGCGTGACGGCCGAGGTTCAAACAGAATATCCGGTCCTCGGGTGCCGCGGGAACGCTGCGGATGAGATAACTCGGGTCGATGTATTTCAAATTGAGCTCGATGTTCTTCTCCTTGAAATGCCGGCAGATGCGCTCCTTGAGAAAAATCCCGATATCGGCGTGAAGCTTGTTTCCGGACGCATCCGTGGTCTCCGCGGTGGCGGGGATGTGATCCTGTCCGGCGCCTTCCGCCGTGATGACGACGGCGTGGCCGCGGCTGGCGAGACGGCGCTCGATCAGTTCCAACAGACCGTTGGTTCCTTCCAGCGAGAACGGCACCTCGGGGATGAGCACGGCGTTCGCCTCCCCGGTGGCCAGCGCGGCGGAGCAGGCGATGAACCCGGAATCACGGCCCATCAGCTTCACCAGTCCCACCCCGTTCCGCGCGCCGCGCGCCTCGGTGTGGGCGGCGGTCACCGCGTGGAAGGCAGCGGCGAATGCCGTCTGATAGCCGAAGCTCCGGTCCATGAACATCAGGTCGTTGTCGATGGTCTTGGGCACGCCGACGATGGCGATCCGCCCGCCACGGCGCTGGACCTCCTCGTAGATGTCGTGTGCGCCGCGCTGCGATCCGTCACCACCGATGACAAACAAGATGTTCACCCCTAACGCCTCCAGCCGGTTGACCATCACCTTGGTATCCTTCCGCCCGCGCGAGGAACCGAGAAACGAGCCGCCGAAGTAGGGAATGTTCCTGACCTCCTCGGGCGTCAGCTCAATGGGCTTGTGGCCGTGCGCGGGGTCCAGCCCCTCGTAGCCGAACTGGATGCCGAGAATCCGCCGGACGCCATAGACGTAATAAGCCTGCATGACGATGGCGCGGATCACGTCGTTGATGCCGGGACAGAGACCGCCGCAGGTGACGATGGCGCAGCAGGTTTCCGCCGGGTTGAAGAAAATTTCGGTCCGTGGGCCGGCGAGTTCGAGGGTCGGCGGATCGCCACCGCCCTGCATCGCGGCAGCGACGGATTTGAAATGGTCGTCGAGCAGGATGCGGTCGCCATCGGAGTGCCAGCCCGCGCCCTCCGCCGCGAAGTCGCGCTGCCAGCCGGGCGAAGGAATCTCCCGTGGGCCGAGATTCGTGATGCTCAGATCTTCGAGGGTGACTGAAAATGGTTTCATAAAGGGAATGGCTGGATGGATCCGGCCGCGCAGAACGCTATGACCGATCCGCCGCCGCGGAAACTCCAATTGCTTGCGGATAATTCGCAAATCCTGCGCATCCCTCGCGCCAGTATCCGTCGCTCCGGCGGTGTCAGAACGGACTGAAAACAGAACTGCCCACCGTCGGAAACAACTCCTTGTTGGAGGCCTCCATCAATTGTTGGGACCATTCGTCGATCAATTCCTGATTGGCCCGGGTGAAGGTGCTTCGATCGAGCTTGGCGATCTTCGAAATCGTCGCCCGGCGGTCCGCGGCGATCGCGATGTATTTGCCGGTGGCGGCGTCCTTCACGCGCGCCTCGAACGCCATGCTTCCGACACCCGCCGGCGGGCCGCCAAAATTCACCTCCGTCAGGGCGACTTCCAGAATCAAGGTGCCGGGCTGCGAGGTGCTGTCGGTGATGTAGTAGCTGCAAACCGGCGAGGAAAACGCCTTTTTCAACGAGGTCGTCCAGTAGCGGGCAAGTATCCCGCATTGCTTCACATATTGTTTCCGGTCCGGCATGAACTCGCTGACGCTGTCGCCCCATTGCTCCGAGCGCAGCCACTTGGTGGTGACCGGACGGACCACGATGTTCTTGTAACCGACCGCGTCGGCCGTCGGCGATCTCCAGGAATGGTCGAAGGGAAGGCGGGCCTTCCTGGCGGACGTGTCCGCGCCGGTGACCGCGAGAAACGGACTGGTCGGCGCGGGCGTGGCGATTTTCCCCACGGTGCACCCGGCAAGCCCCAGGACGACGATGACGGCGGCGGCGGTATGCAGGATTGACATGCGGCAGTCAGCGACGGAAGCAGCGCCCGCGGCAAGACTATTCAAAACAACCGCTACTCCGCCGGTTGGAACCCCGGGCGGTCTTTGCGGATGAGCGTGGAGAAATCCGGAGAATCGTTCGCGGCGCGCGCGGCGGAGTTGATCAACGCCCGCCGCTTAAGCTCGGCGAAGGGCAGGCCGTCGGTCACGATGGTGCGGCGCTCATACATGAGTTCGTCGCCCTTGCCATTCACCAGGAGCCGCCAGTCCCATGGCATGCGCCCGGATGCCGGACGCTGGCTGCGGATCCCGGTGGTGCAGTTGGTGGTGATGGCGTTGTACCAGCGGGGGGTCTCGTTGAGCTGGTTGATGGACTGGAGGTATTCGAGAAAGCGCTCGCGCGTCTGCTTGAGACCGGCGGCGGTCCGATAGAGATAGGCGTCCTCGCCCTTCCGGTAGTTCGTGCGGACGCGGACGACGTCACGCTCGTCGGCGGCGATGAAGATCAACTCGTATTGTCGATAGAGTCCGCCGATGGCCGAGTAGGTCTGGCCGACCTTTTTGCGGGTCTCGATGGAAAAACACAGCGGCGGCGCGTCCGCGAATTGGAAGCTCACGATCGGATGCGCCATCCAGGGGGAGCCCCAGTAGTTGATGAACAGATCGATGTGGGTGAGCTGCGACAAGCGCACCTTGCGGGTCTCCCAGACCGCGGTGTAGTCGGTATCCGTTCGATAGACACAGTTCCGCACGTTGTGGATGGTGACCTCGTCGCCATGGATCTCCGCCCACGGTTTTTGCGCCACGTCGGCCTGCCAGTCACCGACGTTGCCCGGCTTGAGCGTGAACCACCATGCCAGGACGATGCCGAAGAACACGACGACCACGCCAAGTTTGCGCCACCATTTCCTGACGAAAACCGCCGCCACCAGCACCGCGCAGGCCAGACCCCAGGCGAGCCCCCTGGACGGCCCGTCGTAATACAAGGCGCCGAAGGTCCAGGCGAACACCGGGATGCAGACCAGGAACAGCAGGAGGAATGCGAGGAAACGCAGCAATTTCATCGGTCGGAGAGTGACGGGAAACGCGGACGGGTCAAGGGGCTGATTCCGTCAGAGTGATCTCGGGTAGCCGGCCATCGGTATGCCAGGGATCCCCTCCCCCGTTGCGTCCCTGAAGCACCGTCTGATAGCCAGCGATCCAGCGGACGCCGGACACGCGCTCCGCTCCCGTTAGTTCGGCAAGTAGTAGGTCTCGCTCGGCATCCACGTCCGGCGCGATGTGGTGGGTCACCTGACCGGTGGTATGGCTGAGTTCCACGCCGATGTCATGGGTGGCGGAGCCCATCCACAGCGGACGCCAGCCTTTCGTTTCCGGGGCCTTCCAGAGCCTGACGTGGTGGCGCTCGCGCGGACTGTGACCCACGGGTTTTTCAAACGCGAGATCCTCCTTGCGGCCGTACAGGTAGAGGCTGCTCACGGGTGCGTTGGGATCCGGCCTGTCGATGACCGTGTCCACCGCGATGCGCACGCTGCTTTCAAAACTCAGCGGAGTGGCGGGATCCCAGCCGGCCGCTAGCAGGGACTTCACCACGTCCTCCTCACTGCCGATGAGGGCGATGTTGAGCGGATCGCCCGGGATGCCGGTTCCGGTTCTCGTAAGGTGCTCGCCGGCCTCCAGATCCGTGTGGTGACGGACTCTCACCCGCTCAAGCTGGGGGATGCCGATGTAGGCGACGATCCCATAGATGGCGAGGCCGCCGAGGATCAGTTTCCCCCCAGTGCGGGAATTTCCGACGACGGGGCGGACTGCCTGCGCTCATTTCCGGATCTTCGCTTGGTGCTCCTTGAGAATGCGCTCCACTTCGACGACGGCCTCCGGTGTCTGATGGGCGTTGTGATGCGAGGGCACGATCAACTCGGACTTCGCCGCGGTCTGATGACTGCTCCAGTATGGCACCACGCCGTCACTGGAATTCGGGCTGTCTCCCCGGCCGCGGTCGCCGGCGATGGTGTGATAGGGAACATCGGAAGTCATCGGCACGCTGTTCACGGCTTTGACGAAGTCGTTGTCCGGGGCGAGCGTGTCGACACTGTCGGGAAAACGGTCGAGGTGTTTGGACCCAAGATCCTGTTTCTCGTAGCGCGCCTCCTCGACGCCCAGACTCACGAGCGAGGCGGGCAGCTTCACCAAGCGCTTGGCGAAGTCGCCCACCCAGTCGTCCGCCAACTCACTGCCGCGGTGGGGCGTGGAAATAAAGATCACACGACCAATCTCGGGGCGGCGTGCGAAAATCGTGGACTCGGTGAGGATGTGCTTATGATCGGGCGACACCTCCATTTTTTCCGGGGGGACGGTGAACATCCGGTCCCAGATCCGCCGCCCGCTGTCGGTGATGAGCAGGTGGCTGATGCAGCCGCCCATACTGTGGCCGATGACGACCATCTTCCTGCGCAACGGATATTGTTTCTCCGCCAGATCCAGTTCCTGGCGGAGGATGGAGGCGGAATACGGGTAGGGATAGCCGCTGGGATAACTGAACAGCCAGAACTGATAGTTCCCGCGGATCTCCTTGTCCTTGCTCAGGTGGTTGAGCATCGGAAACCAGGTGGCGGGCGAGGAGTTCAAGCCATGCACCAGCAGCACGACGGTCTTGTCCGGATCATATGGCTGCAGCCGGGCGATGCGGGTGGTGTCCGCGAATTCCGCGGGCCGCAGCAGGCGTGGCAGACCGAGTTCCTTCGGCTTCATCTCCACCAGCATCATCGCCAGCGGCGCGGTGTAATCCGCCGCCAGCGGATAGGTACGGCCGCCGACCCGGACCGTCTCATGCTGAAACGGTTGGTCGATGGCGATCACACAGCGCGAACCCTCGAACCGCGCGACGGCGGTGGCGGTATAATAGAAATGCGGCGTGGGGGCGAGTTCGTGCGCTTGGTCGGCCACGCGTTTCGCCACCACCGGCGCGCCTAGGCCAGCCTTCACCTCCCGGTCCTTCACGTATTTGCCCTTGATCGCAAGTCCGTCGGTGGGGATGAAATCATACTTCGCGGGATTCCACTCCGGGCGCGGATCACGCTGCCAGGCGAGCGTGTGGGATCCGGTCTTGATGGGAGCGGCCCACGGCTTGAGGCCCGAGCCGCGCAGGGTTCCCATGATTCTTGAAACCGCGAAGTTATAGTCGCCCAGCGCCTGCGCGTCCGCCGGATTGGCCTCGAGTTTCCGCCAGGCGGCATCCGCCGCGCCGATGTAGCGGTCCAGCGCGGCGACCGGCTCGCCCGCCTTGGTGTCGAAGCCCGCGCGGCTGGCCTTGATTTCCCGGACTGTCGCGAACTGGGTGCAACCGCAGAGCGCCACGGCGGCGAGCAGGGTGATGATGCTTTTCATGATTCTTTATCGGATTCCCGCACTAACGGGGAGTAGAGGGAGACGAGCCTTGAGATCAGCACCGCCACGTAGAGGATGCCCGTCACGGACTCCATCACCGCGAGCATCCGCGCCACCTTCGACGCCGGGGTGATGTCGCCGTAGCCGACGGAGGTCAAGGTGGAGAAACTGAAATAGAACGCGTTGAAGCTCGTCATCTCCTGCTCCGCATTCGGCACGTTGGTGAATACAAAGGCATCCGGAGAGACCGCTCCCAACAGTTTGTAAGCCATGGACCATGACAATCCGGTCAAGAGATAGACCGAGACTCCGGCGCAGATCACCTCGGTATCGACGCGCCCGGCACGCAGGATGAAGGACAGGATGTTCGCCACCACGAAGCCGATGAAAACCAGGCCGAATCCGAGAAAAACCGCCGGCGACACGAGGTCCGGCGACACGTGGTGGATCCAGCGGAAGATCACCGACGGCACCAAAAGGAACAGGCCGACCGTCAGGATCCGCCGCCGTCCACCCACCGCCATCAGGCCGGCGCCGAGCACCAGGGTCAGCAACAACGGCTCAAGAAACGCCCCGTTCGGGATATCCTCCACGAACGGGATCATGACGATGAACAGAACCAGCGAGCACAGCAACTCCACCGCGGAGAAACGCCAGACACCGATCCGCCGGGTGATTTTGCGGATTCTATTTCCGGGATTCATCGGACCACCACATAGACCGTGGAGCCCTGATACATCACCGGGCGGTAATAGACGCCGCCGACGAACATGCAGTTGTAGCCGCCATAATAAACCGGGCGGTAGCCGGCGGGAACGACCCGCACATAGCCGGAGGGCAGAGGCCTCGCGACCACCGCGGCACCACCACCCCCTCTGACGACAGCCCCGTTAGGTCCGGCGGCGACGGCACCACCGCGGCGGTTGGCGGCGGCGACATTGCCATTGGGCCCCTGGGCCACCGCGCCGCGCGGGCCGACGTAGGCGGACCCGCCGCCCGAGCCGTGATAGACCGTTCCGCGCCCGGTTCTGGTGGCACTGACTCCGTAAGCGCGCGCGTCGGCGTGCTGGACGGTGAGGATCAAGGCCGCGCAGGCGAGCAGCGCGGGGCATGGGATGAGCATGATTTTCATCGGTGGTTCGTGATTTCAGGTTTCAGCGTTTGACGGCGGACCGCATCTGGTCGGTGGTCCACATTTCGATTTTCTGCGAGTTCTTGGGCGGCGTGAATGTGAATTCCGAGGGACTCACCGGCGCGTTGAGCTGCCACTTGGAAAAGGAGACCCGAACCTGCGGGTTCCCCTCGCGGTGGAAGGTCGCGGTGAGTTGATAGGGCAGCTGGTCGTTCACGCCGATCCACAGCTCGGCGTAGGCCTCCCTGCCGTGCAGCGAGAGACGGTGGCACTCCACGCCGGCCAGACCGAGAAATCCTGCCGTCGTTTTCCCACGCCCGAGATAGGTGATGGTCTTCGCATTGCGCTTGAGGTCTTGATAGGGATTGCTCAGCGCGAATTCCGCGAGTGGCGGGGTGAAGCCGTAGCGCTGGTCCATCCGCTCGACCAGCCCGTCGATGGTCGTCCGCATGGGGACGACCGAGTAGTGGTTGGGCCTTTCATCGAGCAGGGTGAGCTGGGTCCCGTCCGCGATCATGCGCCGCACCCCGTGGCGGCTCTTGGAAATGGCGGCGAGCTTGGCCGGACGCTGCACGACGGCGGTGACTTCCGCCTTTTCAGGAACATCCACGCCCTCGAGCAGGGCGGCGTCGATCTCGCGGGTCGCCACCACACGGAAGGTCCCGGCGGCGGCGAGTTTCGAAGACATCTGGCGGAGCAACTGGTCCGCGTCCGGCTCCGCCGCCAGAGCGGGCAGGAACGAGACGGCGAGCAGACAGAGTGTCGTGACTGAATGATTTCGGCTTAGGTTCATCGTGGGGTCGGGTTGGGGGTCATGAAAAGTGAGCGAGGCGGACTTCAACCGACCGACCATCGCGCAACCAACTCCATTGATATTCGATCAAGACGATCCAGCGCAATCCGAAATTCCGGCCTATCCACAGGTCGGGCAGTCAGAGCC
>JBEDKU010000029.1:0-3453 GCA_041172045.1 Verrucomicrobiota bacterium
GATCGGCAACCGCGAAATCAGGCCGAGGGATTCCAAGTTCGCGAGATAACCCGGCATGAAACTGGTGGCGGGAAACGGCGTGTGCTCCGGCCGGACTACCACGACCCGCTTTCCGGCTGCCACCGCTTCCGTCACCATCGAGACGCTGTCCTGCGTGACCCAGATGACTTCCGCCGCGCCGAGGTAGGCGGGAAATTTCTTTTCCGGCAAGTGGCACCACCACACCGCGTCCGCCACGACTTCCGGCGGCAGAAGTCCGCGCAATTTTGCTTCCTCGTCCATGCCCGTCCGGCGGGAAGTCGTCACCAACCAGCGGATGCCCTCGCGTTTCGCCAGCGTGGTCATGCCTTCCGCGAGTTTTTCCCAATCCGCATCTTGGAAATCATGGCTGCGTGACTTGCCGCCGATGAGCATGGTCCAAAGCAAACCAATCGGTCGGTTTGTCCAATCCGCCGCGGCCTGGTTGACGATCTCCGGGGTGATTTTCGTGGGAATCACGTCCATTGGGACGTCGTTGGCGGCTTTCTCCAGCGAGGACGGGGTGAAAACCGTATGAAACCACTCCGGCGGGTAAGGTTTGCGCTCGCCGAGGAAAATGAACGGCACCTTGAATTTCACCGCCAACGTCCGCGCGGCGAAGACACTGCGGCCGCCGCTGGAAATGATCAGGTCCGGCGCGGGTTCGCCGGCTTTCATCCGCTCCAGTCCGAGCGGGCCGTGAAGCATCGACGCGGGCAACGGCCGGCCGCGTTTTCCCATCCAGAACAGGCGGGTCAAATGTCGCACCAAGCCGCTGATTTTCGGCCGGCACTCGAACTGCCGGATTTCCAACGGCACCTTTTCCGCCAGCGCGGCGGCCAGTCCGACCGATTGGCTGACGTGGCCCGGACTGCCCTCGCTGATGAGCCAGGCCACCCGCTTCATGGTTGCCGACGATAAAGCGTATTCATGTCCGTCCGCACCTGGACGGTGTAGCCCCTCGCGAGGATCACTCCGACAAGGTTCCTTTTCCACCGCTCCTCGGAATTTTCGATGATCAGCAGAAGCGGCAGCCGTTCGGCGGTGGCGGACTTCAGGAATGGAATCAGGGCGATGTCCTCGGCGCCTTCGATATCGATCTTGAGCGCGCTGATGTTGGAAATTCCCAGCTCGTCGAGAATTGTCAGCAGCGGTTTGCAGGGAATTTGAATCCATTTCCCCTGATCCCGGCCGCGCAGCGGTACGATGCTGCTGCTGCCGAGATTCCGCTGATCCAGGTGGAGTCCCAGCTCGCCCTCCGTCTCGCCGATGCCCAGTTCAAGCACATCGACCACCGGCCAGTCTTGACGTCCTTGGCGCGTGGCTTCGAGATTGCAGCGGAGTCTTGCCGCCACCGGTGGGTTCGGCTCCACGGCGATGATACGGCCGCTGGCGTTCAAATGCGTGGCCACCGTGAGCGAGTAGATCCCGACGTTCGCCCCGATGTCCACGAAGACGCCGTCGCGGGGCATCACTTCGAGCAGGATCCGGCGCTCGTCCTTGTCGAAGCGCCACGGCATGAAGAGGAATTTTTTCTCCGAGTTGTTGTCCCGCAGGTAGCAGCGCATGCGGATTTTCCCCACCGAGGCATCGACCGGCACCGTTCCATGTTTGAGGAAAAAAACCTGCACCAACTGGCCGATCTGCTTGCCGATCCAGTTCTGCGGCAGGCTCTGTGAGAAGGAAATCAAGCCGCCGAACAGGCCCTGTGGCCGATACTCGCCGAAGGGCGATGTGGCGTCCGGAGTCGTTGAAATTTGAGCGTCCATGGCGTGAAGCGGCTACTCGCGCCAGAACTCCTTCACCCAAGGCGAAGGGAAAAGGTAGCGGTGCAGGTAGCGCCGCCATCTTTTGGTCTTGTGGCGCTGGTCCCAGCACCACTTGAGATATTTCCGCCGCGTGGTGTGCGGCATGGCGTGATCCCACTGGCCGAGAATCCCGTCCGGTGGCTTGGGGTGACCTGGGAAGGTGACGATTTTGACGCCCTTCGGCAGCACCGGTGGCCGCAACCAGCGCAGCGGCCAGATGCCCATGCAGTGGATGCCGAAATGCTTGGTCCACGCGTGCGGCCAGAATTTCACGCCGCCCTTGACGCCGGCGGTCACGTAATTCTGCTCGAACTTGAATTTCCGGGAAATCTCGACGGAGTTCGCCTGGAGATTTTCCAACATGTAGGAGTTTTTCCCGATCGGGAAACGGAACACCGAGGTCTGTCCGTGTTTGCCGATGAAGCGCACCCAGTTGCGGGCGACGAAGACGTCGGCCGGATCGCCGTAGGTGAAATAATCGTCGATGTTCGCGGTGATCACCGAGTCGAGGTCGATGAAAAGCGCGGTGCCGGTGAGGCCGCCGAGTTCCGCGCCCCAGAGCGCGATTTTCGGCCATTTGCCGGGCACGTCCTTCGGGATTTCACAACCGAGCGAGGGCAGTGGCATGCATTTCACCTCCGGACGGATGCCGGTGGTGTCCTCGGTGAAGCAGATGAGTGTGAAGTCGCCGGTGATGTTCCGCCGCAGCATGCCGTAGAGGATATTCACGTATTCCGGGCCATACATCGTGCCCCACTTCATGCAGACTACTTGTTTCATCATCAATTTTCAGGAGCGCGGGGACTTGAGCAGGGTTTGGTAAACGTCGAGGGTCGAGTTGAGCATCCGCTCCAACGTGAAGGCCACGGCGGATCGGGGCTTCGGGTGAACTTTTAGGATTTGCTCCGTCAGGTCAATGGCGCAGTCCAAGTCGCCGGGATTTACCAAGCCGAGCCGGAAAATCACCCGCAGTTGCTCGGCGACGCCGCCGTGATCGTAGGCGATGACGGGTTTTCCAAGGGCCAACGCCTCCAGCGACACCCGCCCGAAGGCTTCGGGATCGTGGGACAACGAATACACAATCTCGGAAACCGCCATGATTTCCCGCAGATCGGTGCGGTGGCCGAGAAAGGAAACGTGGGCGGTTACTCCGAGCGTGGCGGCGAGTTCCTTGAGTTCGTCGAGGAAGGCGAGCTTCTTGGGATGTGGCTCGCCGACGATGAGCCCGTGAACCGGGATTCCCGCCTCGATCAAGCGAGCGATGAGGCGGAGGAAATCGTCCTGCCCTTTCCATCGCGTCAGCCGACCCGGCATCAGCAGCGGGATCCGACCGTCCAATTCCGGGTTAGCCGCCCGCCACGTGGCCAGCCACTCGGCGGACGGAGTGAATCCCGCCGGGTAGGCCGTCTCCTCCACGCCGCGGTGGATTACCCGGATCTTGGCGGCGTCCGTTTTCGGGTAATTTTTCAGGATGTAATCCCGCACGCTTTCGGAAACGGCGATGACCGCCTCGCCGCGTGTCATCACGGCGGAATAGCCATTCACCGAGTAAAATCCATGCACGGTCGTCACCAAGCGTGGGCGGCTGCTCCGGGGCAGGCTTTTCCACGCCAGCCACGCCAGCCAC